>CAMATH010000026.1 GCA_945860955.1 Planctomicrobium piriforme | reverse complement strand
AGCCGCTTCGTGGAGACGATCTTGACGGTCGTCGAAACCTGTCATCGGCAATCTCGCAACAGTTTCGAATACCTCACCGCCGCCATCCAGGCCCATTTCGCCGGCCAACCGACTCCCTCACTCCTTTCCAGGGTGTGAACGGTTACGGTGAACTGCGACCCTTGATCAGTGTTGAATATATCGGGTCGCGACTTGGACAACGCCTCTTCCAGTGCCTCAATGCAAAACGCCGTGTCCAACGTGTTGGACACTCGCCACGAGAGGACACGCCGGCTGTACCAATCCATGACCGCGACGAGGTACAGGAACCCGTTCTGAAGTGGCACGTATGTGATATCACTGCACCACACCTGGTCTGGCCGGTCGATTGTCAATCCTCGCAGCAGGTACGGATACACTTTGTGATCCTTGGCTGGAATTGTCGTCTTTCGGCCGGGAAACAGGCCCTCCAGGCCCATGAGCTGCATCAGCCGCTGGATCCTCTTGCGGTTTACCACGTGTCCTTCGCGTTGAAGCTGCGCCGTCATGCGCCGGCTTCCATAGAACGGTGTCTTCAGGTACTGCTCGTCAATGAATCGCATCAGCTTCAGATTCTCGGGACTCTCCGGGACGGGCTCGTAGTAGTACGATCGTCTCGGAAGTCCAAGTAATTCACACTGGTCGGTGATGGTCAATTCGCCATGGTCAGGATCAACCCACAACCGCAAGTCAGCCGGGGAACTGGGCAGCTTTTTTTTGAGCCACTCCAACTCCATCTTGAGCCTGCCGATCTGTTCATACAGCGCGGGTGAATTATCAGTCGGCACCGACTTGGCACCTTCCTTCTCGAAGACCGTCGCCGCCGGTTCAAGCAACCGCCTCTTCCAATCGTGAATCTGTGTCGGATGCACCTGAAAGCGCTTCGCCAACTCGCCGACCGTCTCGCGCTCCCTCAACGCTTCGAGCGCGACTCGCGCTTTGAAGCTGGAATCGCGCGGCTTCCTCGTACGTGACATCGTCGTTCTCCTGATCGTCCTTGAACTGGAGGCGCAACTCTAGCTTATTTTCGCTCCGCCGGCTGTGCAGCTTCTGGGGTCCACTTCACCCTGACCTTCCATGGCTGGACATTCGATCTCGAACATTGGAATTTCGACACATTTCGCACGAACGATCGCGAGGGCAGGTTGCCCAAGTCACTACTGACGTTCTCCATCGGTGGAACAGGCTCCGTGACGGGACTCATTGTAACCCCGATATCGGTTGGCCAAAAATTCGAGATGTCAAAGATTCCGCCAAAGGCGGCGGACCTCAAAGTCATGCTTGACGAAAATCAGCTTGTGAGGCTGGTCGGATCGTTTGAATCAAAATCTCCCCCGCTCGATCTGGTCATCGAACAACGGGGAAACCAGTTGACTGTCGTAATCGGTGGTGGGGAATCCCAGATGCTCACACCGGTCTCGCCCACGCGACTCCTCGTCGGCAAGACCCCTCCGCCGGGAACGGAAGAGTTTCCACGAGTCGATTTTGAATTCGATGGCGACAAGGTGGTGAAGTGCGTTGTGACTCAGGGGCCGCTGACCTTTGAGTTCTTGCCGAAGGCCAAGTGAGTTGGGTCAGCTCCACGAGGAAGAACGTCCGTAGCACGCCGGGAGAGGGGGGGATAAAGCAGTTCGGCTTGAATCGGATCCTTCTCCCCGCTTTCGGGGAGAAGTTGGCCGTCAGGCCGGATGAGGGGCAGTGCGGGTGAATGGCAAACAGGGCGTTACCCGGTGTGGAGTCGTTGCATTCGATGGGTGTCCCCCTCACCCGGCTGTTTCCGACGATGGGTGTCCCCCTCACCCCCGGCCCCTCTCCCCGCAGCGGAGTTGACTCTGCCGGGCAATGTCGCGCGCGGGGAGAGGGGGGGGGGCGGCGGCTGCGCCGCGGTTTGTTTCCTATGCGGCGTTCCAATCTGTCTCCACTCGACTCTGCCGTCGGGCGTCCAGGCCGCGGCGTCGTAGGAACGCCGTCCGCCACATGTCCCGACGCCGCAGGCGGCGGATAGGTCGGTACGCGTCACCCGTCGTTTGGCTTCAGCGACATACGAACATTTAAAATTTAGATTTGAGTTATCTCCCTGGAAACGCACCACATTCGAATGACCGCGATCGATGGGCATCGCAACCTGACAACGATCCATGAATTATGAATTCCAATGAGGCACCCGGCAAATCGACCTTGTTATTCCACTACATCGCGATATGATTGCCGGAGTGGTCAAAACGCAGATCGTTTTGTCCGTCGCGATGAACTTGTCAGTTCGAAGCCTTCGGATGACTGATTAGACAGCGGCCCGGTCCGGTGATTTGGACCTGGGAAGCTTGATAAAGAGTAAGCCGACGTGGGGAACCGCCTCAAAGAAGGGGTTCCCGCACGTCGGCTTTTTTTTTTGGCAACCTTTGAATTCCTAAGGAGTACGCTATGAATTTCCCCTCGCTGCACCGCGGTTTTATGTCGGCCATGCTTCTGTTGGCTGTCTGCGCACCGGCCCATTCGGCCATCGTGATCATCGATGACTTCACCGACCCGGTCCAGGGCAGTGGCGCAGTCGCCGGGACGGCCAACAACGTTCACGCCACCAGCAATGCCGCAGGATTGAGCAACGCGATTGGCGGGGCCCGCGATCAATTCGCTTACAAGGCAACTGGAGGCACCACGTTCGGTCACTACGTGTCGGCGGGGGAGGGAGGCGGTGCGGGTGTGTTTGACCAGAGTGGCACCACCGATCGCGGAGTCGGGGTCTTTCGCTGGGACGGATCGTCGGCGGCCCCCACCCAGAATACCCCGAACAATCCCGTCGCGGGGAATTCGTTCAGTTCCCCCGGTTTCACGCCGACGGACCTGTTTCAAGGAACAAACCTCCGGACATTTCGCAAATTCACCGTCGCGACACAGGGGGGCAGCGGCCCGCTGATGACGATCACCCTGAACACGACCTCAGGTCATTTGGCCTACAGCGAATTGCTCCAGCCAACCACATCGGTGACGAAGACCATCTCCTACCTGGATTTTCTTGGCAGCGGGAATTTCTCAAGTGTCATCGGGATTGAGGTGTTCTTCGACGGTCGATTCGCGGCTGGATCCGAAGCGGGGGCGGACGTGGAATTCTCGTTCCTCCAGAGCGCGCCGGGAGCTCCCGAACCCAGTTCGATCGTCCTCGTGGTCACGGCGATTGGCGGACTTGCGATCTTCCGGAAATGGAACCAACGATCCGGTGTGACCAAGTAATCTCACTTCCACACCGCTGACGTGGCGGCGATTTCGACCTCCCTTCGTACCGTGCCGTTGCTCACGCGCAGGGGACTGGCCGTGTCTCGCCGTGGTTTGCTACACTCCCGGTCGGCGGGCGCCCCGCCGACCGGTTCCATTCCACTCCGACACCCATCCGTTCGTACGCACTCGCGCAGCAACCATGGCAGAACACTTTCCAGGCATTCCGGTCATTCCCTTCGAAGGCCCCAAGAGCAAGAACCCGCTGGCGTTCAAGCACTACAACGCCACGGAAGTCGTCGAAGGGAAGTCGCTCCGTGATCTGCTGCGGTTCAGCGTCTGCTACTGGCACACGTTTCGGGGCACGGGAAGCGACCCGTTCGGCCCGGGTACCCTGCTGCGCCCCTGGGACGACGGAACCGAATCGGTCGACAACGCGGTCAAGCGGGTCGACGCGGCGTTCGAGTTCATTCACAAGCTGAGTGCCCCCTTTTATTGCTTCCACGATCGCGACGTCGCCCCCGAAGGCGCGACTCTCGCCGAATCCAATCGCAACCTGGATGTCGTCGCCAAGGCGCTCAAATCGGCGCAGGATCGAACGGGCGTGAAGCTGCTGTGGGGAACGGCGAATCTGTTTTCGAACCCCCGGTTCATGCACGGGGCGGCGACCTCGTGCAACGCCGACGTCTTCGCCTATGCCGCCGCCCAGGTGAAAAAGGCGATTGAGGTGACCCACGCTCTGGGGGGTGAAAACTACGTTTTCTGGGGTGGTCGTGAGGGTTATATGAACCTCTACAACACCGACATGAAGCGTGAAATCGACCACCTCGCCCGGTTCATGCACATGGCCGCCGACTACGCGAAAGCGATTGGCTTCAAAGGTCAGTTCCTCTTCGAACCCAAACCCAAAGAGCCGACGAAGCACCAGTACGACTTCGACGCCGCGGCCTGCCTCAACTTCCTGCGCGGCTACGGCCTGCAGGACAAAGTAAAGCTCAACATTGAAACGAATCACGCCACTCTCGCCGGCCATACGATGATGCACGAGCTGGAGTACTCTCGGATCCAGGGGGCGCTCGGCAGCATCGACGCCAACACCGGTGACCTGCTGCTCGGCTGGGACACCGACCAGTTCCCGACCGACATCTATCTGACGACGCAGTGCATGCTGGTCATCCTGAAGCAGGGTGGCTTGGCCCCGGGGGGGGTGAACTTCGACGCCAAGGTCCGTCGCGAGAGCTTCGAGCCGATCGATCTGTTCTACGCCCACATCGGCGGCATGGACGCGTTCGCCCGAGGTACGAAGATCGCTGCCGCCATCCGCAAAGACAAGGTTCTTGAAGACGTCGTCAAGAAACGCTATGCGAGTTTTGACGATGGGATCGGCAAAAAGATCGAAGACGGATCGGTCTCGTTCGTCGATCTTGAGAAATACATGCTCGACAAGGGGAACGCCGACCCGAACTCCAGCGGCCGGCAAGAGCTGCTTGAGAACATTATCAACGACTACCTTTAGTCCGATCACTCTCACTGACCCTTGACCGCGCCGGTGAATTCGCCGGCGCGGTCTCGATTTCTCCGGCTCACTTCCAGGATTACTCACGGTGGCACGATGCGATCAGGGGTATTTGTGCGAAGTGTGCGGTGGCGAAGTCCCCGAAATCACCGACAGCGATCTGTACCTGCGGTTTGTGCTGGGCGAAGTTCCGGCCCGCGATCTCCTGTCCGCCCCCGAGCGGCATCTGCGCTGCAACCCGGTCCAGGCGCAGTTCATTTGTGATCCGAAATTCGCGCCGGTGGTTATCGAGGGGCCGTTCGACAAACGGAATATGGATCCCGAAGATGTCGCCGCCCGGGAAGATCGCGTGACCCGCGCGTGGCAACGGCTTCAGCAATTGCCGGGCAGCGGGTTGGCGCTGAGTGAGTATCCGCTACCGCAAGAGGGTGGCCCTCTCTGAAACTCCACAGGTCGCGACGACTCTCCTGCGGCGTCGCGCCCAACGGCGCAGCCGGCGGATGGGTCGGACCAGCGTGACCCGTCATACTCCACGCGGTTGGAACTGGCGGGACTACCGGCTCTACGAGGCCAAGTGCTGAACGCCACTGCAATCCAATCGATGCTGTTTGGCGAAGGCGACTCGCATCTTTCTCTCCTCGAAGATGGACGCTGATTTGGTCATTTCCCCGCGAGTAAATACGCGAAGGAACGCCGAACGGTTGCATCTTCGAGGACGTTTTCTTCACGAATTCCCGAAAAAGTCGCGGTGAAATGAAATTCCGCCAGACACGAGATAGGTTTGCAAGGAATGGGCCCCTATCGCTCGACACCGTCTTCGTCGTCATTGTGATCGGGACGCGGCGGGGGTTCGATCGGGTGTTCGGCTTGCGCTCCGGGGCTTTGAAGCTGGCCGTGCCGCATTTGCGCGCGGTAGAGCTGGGCGTATTTCCCATCGCGGGCCAGAAGTTCATCGTGCCCGCCGCATTCCACCATTCGCCCCTGTTCCAGCACGACCAGTCGATTCGCCTGCCGCAGGGTGCTGAGGCGGTGCGCGATCGCAATTGTCGTGCGGCCACGCACCAGATTGTCGAGCGCTTCCTGAATCTGTTGCTCGGTCGTCGTATCGACGGCCGATGTCGCTTCGTCGAGAATCAGAATCCGCGGATCGATCAACAGCGCCCGCGCGATCGACACCCGCTGGCGTTCTCCGCCGGACAGGGTCTGTCCCCGCTCGCCAACGAGCGAATCGTATCCGTCCGGCAGTCGCAGGATGAACTCATGCGCCCGCGCCGCCTTTGCTGCCGCGATGATCTCGGCCCGGGTCGCTTCGGGCTTCCCGTACGCGATGTTCTCGGCGATCGTTCCAAAAAACAAAAACGGCTCCTGGAGCACAATGCCGATGTTCTTGCGGTAATCGTTGACGGAAAATGTGCGGATGTCCCTCCCGTCGACGAAGATCCCGCCCGCCGAGACGTCATAGAACCGACAGATGAGGTTCACGAAGGTGCTTTTGCCCGCTCCCGTGGTCCCCACGAGGCCAATCATTTCCCCCGGGGCGATCGACAGGCTCACGTCGTCCATCACCTGGCGGTTACCGTACCGGAAGCTGATGTTCCGGGCTTCGATTCGACCTTCGATCCTTCCGACCGCGACCGGATGGGCCGGCTCGGGCACACTCGGCACCCGGTCGAGGATTTCGAAGATCCGCTGGGCGCTGGCGGCGGCGCGCTGGGTGCTGGTCGCCATCCGGCTCATCGATTCGAGCCGGGTGTAGAAGTTGCCAATGTAACTGTTGAACGCGAACAAGGTGCCGATCGTGACGGTGGCACTTTCCCCCAGAATCAGCCACGAACCGACGGCCAGAACAACAATCAAACCGATACGATTGAGAAACGCGACCATCGGCCAGAAGAACGTCCAGACCACGTTCACCCGGTCATTGGCGTTCACAATCCGTTGGTTGGCGTCGCGGAACTTCTCGACTTCTCGCTTTTCCTGTGCGAACGCTTTGACGACGCGGATGCCGGGGATGGTGTCGGCGAGAATGCTGGTCATGTCCCCCCAGGCGCGGTAGCCGGTGGAAAACCCGTGGGTCAGCTTGCCGCGAATGCTGAAGGTCAGCCAGGCGACAATCGGAAACGTGCAAAGTGTGGCGGTCGCCAGAGTGGGATCCATCCAGTACAGCACGATCACCGTCCAAATAATGGTGAGAGTGTCGGTGACAAAATCCATCAAATTGTCCGACAGAAAACTGCAAATGCGGTCGGTGTCGGAGCTGATGCGAGCGACGAGATCACCCGTCCGTTTCGCGCCAAAGAAGTCAAGCGAAAGCTGTTGCAGGTGCTGATACGTCCGGTTGCGTAGGTCCGCCGAGATGCGTTCTGAAAGACAGGCCAGAACCCAGCCCTGGGCCCAGGCGAACGCCCAGGCCAAAAAGCCGGCGGCGACCATAACCAAAAGGTAGTAGGTGACCCGGCTCTTGAGTTCGGGTTTGGTCAGAGGAGGCTGAGTCGTCTTTCCCGCATCATTCTGATTGACTGCGGGGGGATTGTTCTGGGGCCCTCCCGCGTCGGCGGCCGCCTGGACGGTTCGCTGTTCGTTGTCGTAGCGGATGAAATCGTCGATCAACGACTTCTGGTAAATCGGGGGGACCATGCTGGCGAAGGTCGTCAGAATGGTGAGGAGGGCTCCCCAGAAGGCATGTCCAAACCGGTGACGGACGAATCCCAGGAGTCGAAACAGCGAGCTGATCGACGCGTCTCCCGGGGGGGTAAACCCTTCGTCGGTCGGCTCGGTCGGGGTGAGCGAGAGCTTTCTAGGCCGACCCGCGCGATGGTCAGACCAAGCGTCGAGCAGCTCTTTCGCGGACTCGGCACAAGTGATGGTGTAGTACCACACGCCAAGCCGACGATCCGCGCCCAGAACCTCCAGGACGCCCATTCCGCCCCGATCCCGCAGCGTGACCTTGTGGATTGCATCGAGTGGAATGGATTCGAGAAGTGGACTGGCGGGGTCGCCGTCGTTCGGAAAGAGACCCCAAAGCAGCCGGCGATCGGTGAGCAACAACAGCCCGGACCGATACTCTCTCTCCGGCCCCAAATCGTGGCGGAATGCCGCCGCAACCGATTCTCCTGATTGAAGTTCCGACTCAAACCTCCGCTTGAGATCGGGGGCGAGTCGGTACCAGTCGTCGGCGGGGTCACTCACGGGGGAAGGCCTTGGAGGGCAGTGTTTTGGTGATATACATTCACCGCGGTCACCGATAGAATAGCCCGAGTTTTCACGGAAGAGAAGCACCTCTTCCGAACTCCCCGCCTTTCAAAGCCCTCCCCGTGCGCTCCACCCGCGGCCACTACCTCGATGGATTCGCCAGTCACTTCGGTTCCCCAGGGGGTTCCTAATGGAAATCCGCAAGATCCTCACACTTCGGGGTCCTAATATCTGGTCCCGGCACCCGGTTCTCGAAGCCTGGGTTGACCTGCAGGATCTCAAAGACTCCCCTTCCACCTCGATCCCGGGTTTCAACGAGCGGCTGATGAGCTGGCTCCCCTCGATGATCGAGCATCGCTGCAGCTACGGCGAACGGGGGGGATTCTTCCAGCGGCTGCGCGACGGAACCTACCCCGCCCACATTCTCGAACATGTTTCGCTTGAACTTCAGACTTTGGCGGGAACCCCCGTCGGGTTCGGAAAGGCGCGAGAAACATCGGAGGAAGGGGTATTTAAGGTCGTCATGCGCTATCGCGACGAGCAGGTGGCCCGGGCCTGCCTGCTCGCTGGTTGCGAATTGCTGCTGGCCGCGATTTACGACCGTCCCTACAACGTCGAGGCGGAAGTCAAACGGCTGCATGGACTGGTGGACCGAGTTTGTTTGGGCCCCAGCACCCTGGCGATTGTCGCGGCGGCCGAAGCCCGGGGCATCCCGACCCGGCGGTTGAATTCCGGGAGTCTGGTGCAGTTGGGACAGGGAATCGCCCAACGCCGGATCTGGACCGCCGAGACCGACCAGACCAGTGCCATCGCCGAATCGATCGCTCAGGACAAGGAACTGACCAAGTCGCTGTTGCGGGCGGTCGGCGTACCGGTCCCCGAGGGACGTGTCGTCGACACGCCGGATGACGCCTGGGAGGCTGCGAGCGAGATTGGCGTTCCGGTGGTCGTGAAGCCGCGGGACGCGAACCACGCCCGGGGCGTGTTCACCAACCTCACTGCCCGGCACGACATTGAAAAGGCGTTCCAGGGCGCGTCGCGGGAAGGGTCGGGGGTCATTGTCGAACGGTTCGCCGCCGGGGATGAACACCGCCTGCTGGTGGTGGGAGACAATCTCGTGGCGGCGGTCCGGGGCGAGGCGGTGACGGTCTCGGCTGACGGCAAGCTCACACTGCGCGAGCTGATCGACGTGCAGTTGAATTCCGATCCCCGGCGGGGCGAGGATGAGTCGTTCCCACTGAGCTTCATCGAATACGACGAAGTGACGTTGCTGCAACTCGAACGCCAGGGTTTTACTCCCGATTCGATTCCCTCCGCGGGAACCACCATCCTGGTGCAACGGAACGACAATCTGTCGATCGACGTGACGGATCTTGTCCATCCCACCGTCGCGTTGCACGCCGTCCTGGCGGCGAAGACGGTCGGGCTGGATATCGCCGGCCTCGACATAGTGGCGACCGACATCTCGCAGCCGCTGGAAGAACAAGGGGCGGTCGTGGTAGAAGTCAACGCCGGCCCGGGTCTGCTGATGCACCTGAAGCCTTCGGTGGGGAAACCGCGCCCGGTCGGCGACGCGATTGTGGGAATGCTGTTTCCCGGAACCGCGAATGGGCGGATCCCGATCGTCAGCGTCACCGGGACCAATGGCAAGACAACCGTCACCCGGCTGATCAATCATTTGTTGACGCATCAGAACCGCGCGGTCGGCGAGACGACCAGCGATGGCATCAACGTGATGGGTCGGCGGATCGAAGGGGGCGATTGCAGCGGACCGCGGAGCGCCCGCAAAGTGTTGTTGAACCCGCTCGTCGAGGCAGGGGTGTTCGAAGCGGGACGGGGCGGGATTCTGCGGGAAGGGCTCGGCTTCGATCGCTGCGATGTCGCCGTCGTGACGAACATCGCCGGCTGTGACCACCTGGGTCAGTCGTATGTCGATACTCCCGAGCAGATGTTTTCCGTGAAGCGGTGTGGGGTCGACGTCGTCTTGCCGACCGGGGCGGCGGTTCTGAATGCCGCCGACCCACAGACTGCGCAAATGGCCGACCTCTCCGCCGGCGCGGTGATCTTTTTCTGCCTGGATCCTAATCATCCGGTGGTCGCCGCTCATGTCGCCGCCGGGAAACGCGCCGTCGTGCTCGAAGAGGGAGCGATCGTTCTGGTTGAGGGAGCGTCAAAGCGGTCCGTCATCCCCGCGAACCAGGTTCCACTCACTTGGGGCGGGCGACTCGGTTTTCAGATTGAAAACGTACTGGCGGCGACAGCGGCCGCTTGGCATTTGGGACTGTCGCTGGAACAGCTCCGGTCAGGACTGGAGTCGTTCTCGGGGGGACCGACGCAGCTCCCCGGACGATTCAACACGTTTGAGACCAAGGGGGCGACGGTGGTGGTTGACGATTGCCACAACCCGTCGGCGCTCCGCTCGGTGATCGCGAGTCTCGATGGTTTGAAAGTGAGTCGGCGAAGCGTGGTTTATTCCGCCGGCCGACGGCGCCGCGACGCCGACCTGATCGAACAGGGCGAGTTGCTCGCCAGTTCGTTCGATCGGGTGACAATCTACTTCGACAGTTCGTGTAACGACCGGACTCCGGCGGAATTGTTCGCATTGTTCCGGACGGGGGCCGATCGTGCCGCGAAACGCCGCGCGACCGAATGGCTCGACGTTCCAGAACAGCGAGCGGCGCTTCAAAAGGCGGCGATCCAGATTGCCGCCGGCGAGCTGTTGCTCGTCCAGACGGAAGACGACGGAGTCGAGGCGACCGTCGATCTGGTGCAGCGGATGCTGTCTGTTCCAAGTGGCCGACAAGTTGATGGAAAACCGATCGCGCACTCGACCGATTCACAATCCGCGGCCGTCACCTGACGACAACGCCAGCCGCCGCCCAATTTGAACCGCGTGACCCTCGAACCGTTTTGACGCCCCCCCGAACTCACCCAGCCTGATATCCCGCCGAGCGCTCTGTCCCACCCAGCGCCCCGAGAGATCCTTGTGCTCAGGAATTTGTTATGGAAATCCGCCAGATTCGCGCCCTGCGGGGCCCCAATGTCTGGACCCGAGTCACGGCACTGGAAGTCACCGTCGATTTGGGGGCCATGAAATTCCCCGTCCGGGAAATCCCCGGCTTTGAAGCCCGATTGCGCGAGTGGTTTCCGACATTGACGGGGCCGGCGTCGACTCCCCGTGCCGACGGACCGCTGGGAAGCCTCACGCTCGCACACACGCTCGAACGGATCGCGCTCGAAATGCAGCAGCAGGCCGGGGTGGGGGCGACGTTCAGCAAAACCGTACCCGCGACCGAAGCTGGCGTGCTGAGGGTTCTGGTCGAATTCGGGGAAGAGGACACCGGACGGTCCGCGGTCGATGGAGCGAAGCGGGTCATTCAGGCCGCCATTCACGATACGCCGTGCGATGTCGCGGGGATCGTGCGGCAATTGCGTTCGCATGATCAGCATATTCGCCTGGGGCCCAGCACCGGGTCGATCGTGCGGGCGGCGCAGCGCCGTGGCATTCCTTATCGTCGCCTCAACGAAGGAAGCCTGGTTCAATTCGGATGGGGATCGAAGCAGCACCGCATTCTGGCCGCCGAGACCGACCGCACCAGCGCCATCGGAGAATCGATCGCTCAGGACAAAGAGCTGACAAAGAATCTGCTCAAGGCGGTGGGTGTCCCCGTTCCTGAGGGGCGTCCGGTGAAGGACGCCGAGGAGGCGTGGGCGATCGCCTGTGAGATCGGTCTGCCGGTCGTGGTGAAGCCACAGTACGGCAATCAGGGACGTGGCGTCGCGGTCAACCTGACAACACGGGAACAGGTTGCAGCCGCCTTCGCCGCCGCCCGCGAGGAAGGTTCGTCGATCATGGTTGAGCGGTTCGCCCCCGGCTGCGATCACCGCCTTCTGGTGATTGGCGACCAGGTGATCGCCGCCGCCCGTCGCGAACCGCCGCAGGTCGTGGGGGACGGACGAATGACGATTGAACAACTTGTCGATGTGGTGAACCAGGATCCGCGGCGGGGTGAGGACCACGCGACCCCGCTCAGCAAGTTGCGACTCGATGCGATCGGGCTGGCTGTCCTCGCGGAACAGGGGATGACGGGAACCGCCGTGCCTGCGGCAGGCCAGGTGGTGGTGCTGCGTCGCAATGCGAATCTCAGTACTGGCGGTTCGGCGGCCGACGTGACCGACGAAGTGCATCCCGATCTGGCGGCTCGCGCCGTCGACGCGGCCCGCGTGGTGGGGCTCGACATTGCTGGCATCGACGCCGTGTGTGTCGATGTTTCGCGACCGCTCGAAGAACAGCACGGGGTGATTGTCGAAGTCAACGCCGCCCCGGGGCTGCGGATGCACCTCGAACCGTCGGCGGGAAAGGCCCGGCCGGTTGGGGAGGCGATCATCAACACGATGTTCCCCGACGGCGACAACGGGCGGATTCCGGTGGCGACCGTCACCGGAACCAACGGCAAAACGACCACAGTGCGGCTGATTTCCCACATCTTCCGTGCGCAAGGGCTGAAGGTGGGGATGACCTGCACCGACGGCATTTTTCTGAACGATCGTCGAATTGACACGGGCGATTGCAGCGGGCCGAAAAGCGCCCGATCGGTGCTGCTCAATCCGCAGGTGGAGGCGGCGGTTCTTGAAACGGCACGGGGGGGGATCCTGCGTGAAGGGCTGGGGTTTGACTATTGCGACGCCGCTGTCGTCACCAATATCGGCGAAGGAGATCACCTCGGCCTGGGGGGAATCGACACTGCCGAGCAACTTGCGGCTGTCAAACGCGTAATCGTCGAAAATGTCGCCCCGAACGGTTTCGCGGTCTTGAACGCCGACGATCCGATGACCGTGGCGATGGCCCCCTACTGTCCGGGCGGAGTGATCTTTTTCGCCCGCGACGCGGCTCATCCGTTGATTGTCGCTCACCGTTCACGGGGTGGACGGGCGGCTTTCGTCCAAGGGGACAGTGTCTACCGTGCCGAGGGGGCGTGGGAGGAAGCGGTCGCGAAGCTCTCGGACATTCCTCTCACGCAGAATGGCCGAATCGGGTTTCAGGTCGACAACGTGCTGTCGGCGCTGGGGGCGGCGTGGGCGTGCCGGGTGCCGCTCGACGCGATTCAGTCGGCGTTGTCCACATTCATCAACGACACCAAGCGTGCCCCGGCCCGGTTCAACATGATCGAGTTTGAAGGCTCGACTTTGATTGTCGACTACGGCCATAACGTCGACGCGTTGATCGCGCTGGTGGACGCGATCGGGCGGATTCCCCACGCCCGGCGACTAGTGGTCTACACCGCCGCCGGCGACCGGCGCGATGTCGATATCATCCGCCAGGCCGAGATTCTGGGGAACGCGTTCGACCACGTGATCATCTACGAAGACAAATGCACGCGCGGCCGGGCGGATGGCGAAGTGGTGACTTTGATGCGCCGCGGCCTGACCAAGTCGACCCGCGTGACCGAGATCTTCGAGACACGCGGCGAATTCCGCGCGATCGAAGCGGGGCTGCGAATGCTCAAAACCGGCGATCTGATTCTTGTACAGGCCGACCAGGTTCCCGAAGCGATCGGCTTCATCGAACAATACATCGCCGGCCAGCGCGAAGGCACCAACCACCTCCCCACCTGACAAGGGCGCGGCCCTTGACCCGGTCCGAGCTGCCGCTCGAAGTTGCGATTGACAGCTCCCGATGGTCGCTTGCGGGTTGGAGCGCAGAACATTTGAGTTCCACGGCCGAAAGCCAGCGATTTTCGGATAGATTTGACGACGACGCCTAGATCCGATCGAGCGAATCCAGCCAGATCGCCATTTCCAGCAGCGTGCTGCCGCCGGGGTATTTCCCTCCACCGGCATGCAGAATGGTATGCACCACGGGAAACGTCTGATCGCGCAGCGCCTTCGCCGTCATCAGAACCAGGCGATGCAGTGGATCGGTGTCGACACTGGTCAGGTGGAACTGCTGGCGGGACTCGGGTTCATTGTCGGGCGGTGGTCCGGGAAGCGAGCAGGCCGAGCCGATCATGCCGCGGAACAGCGTGCGGTGTTTGAAGGTCAGGCCGAACGCGAACATGCCGGTGGCCGCATGGGTGTGCAGCGCCGTTCGCGTCCGATCGATCTTGTACTTCTGCTGAAACTGTTCGGTCAGATCTTTGACGAATTCCGTCTCGTCGGGAGTCCAGCCCGCCAGGTTCTTCGCCTTCGGGGCCAGCAGAATGATTCCCCACTCCTCACAGTGCGTCTGCCAGGCCTTGAGCATCGCCGCCTCCATCGAATCACCCGGCGGATGCAGCCAGACCAGCAGCGAGTATTCAAAGTCCGGATTGTAGTCCTCGGGGACAAATGCCCAATACTCGTGATCGTGTGCTTCGCTCTTTTCACTGAATCGGCCGAGCTTCAGCGTGGCGTCGGCGAGATCCTTCTCGCGCGGGGGCTGCGGCGACGGGCGAATATCGACCGGCACTGTGGTCGGCATCGACCCCAGAACCACCTCCACCTCGCGCTCCTGTCCCGCCGTCGCGACAGCCAGTTTGACCTTTTCCCCCGGTTGCATTCGGCTGATCTTGTCAGACAGCATGTCCGAATTGGTCACAGGGTCGGCACCCACGCGAACGATTTCCTGACCTCGCTCAATACCCACTCGAGCCGCCGGGCTGTCGGCGTAGACATACCGGACGACAACTCCCGGTTTCGCTGGCTGGTTAGCCCCCGTTCGCACCGGCAGCACTCCCAGAAACGCCGATTCGTACGGCACGAGTTTGTCTGTCAGCGTCAGTTCCCGGGTGATCCGGTCGGTTCCGCGGGAAACGGTCAGTTGCACCTTATCTCCCGCGTACTTGTTCCCCAGCACGTGCTTCATTTGCGCCTGAGCGCGAATCGGTTTGCCGTCGAGTTCGACAATGGTGTCGCCATCCTTCACGCCCGCCTCATACGCCGGCGAGCCGTACCGAACACGGTCGATCTGTGCCTGCTTCTCGTAGAGATCCTGACCCTTGAGCGTCACTCCCATGAGTCCCGGGAAGAGATCTTTGCCGGTCTTCAGACGATCGAGCGACGCGTAGACGTCGGCGAGCGGAATCGCGAAACCAATTCCCGAGTCGTACCATTCGACCCCCGCGACATCCCCTGTCGCCATGGGAGAGAGTGGCACCAGGATCCCCATCACCTTGCCCTCCACACCCACCAGGGGACCGCCGTAATTCACGGGGGAGACTTTGGCGTCAGTTTGAATCGCCTTGCCCCAGACCCGGCCCAAAGCGCTCACGATTCCCAGCGAAACACTGGGGGTCTCGTCCAGCGACTTTCCCATCGCAATTGCCCACTGTCCGACACGCAGGTCCCCGGTCGGGGCGGCCTGTGCCGGCACCAGATTGTCGGCTTCAATTTTCAGCAGCGTCAGCATCCGCAAGTGGTCGGTGGCGACCTGTTTCGCGGGTAATCGCCGACCGTCGGGAAGCGTCGCCAGGATCGTCGCGGGGCGCGAGATGAAGTTGAAGGCGCTGGAGATGATATAGCCGTCGGCAGCGACGGCGACGCCGGTGGTCGGGCCTGTGCCCAGCAGCACCTGTTGCACCCGGTCGAGTCCGCCGACCGTCTCGATCTTGATGATCGAAGGGGCAACGAGTGCCGCCGCCTGACGGAAGGCCGCCTCCTCTTTCGCGTCGAGATCCTGTTGCGCCGCCACCGAGCGGGTCGCCGTCAACAGGCCGAGGCAGCCGAGCAGGATCCAGATCGCCCGCAGAGGGATCGGGTTTCGACGAGTCGCCGCGCGCGGAGCCAGAAGTGACATGCAGGAATTCCAGGGACGCAACACAAGACCGGCACAGAGGTTCCAGAACGCGAAACCAATACGAGTGTTGAAGTTATCGCGCCGGGCGGCGGGATGCCACCACGTTTGGTGGAATTCCTGCGTCGCAACATTTCCCGTGTCGACGGTGTTCAGTACGAAGGGAATGTGCGTTGCGCACCCCATTCCGCTTCCAGAGCCAGGACTCACTGAACAAAAGGATATGTCATGACGCTTGCCGGTCCGGTTCGCCGACTGTTGGTTGGAACAGTTGTCGCCCTCTCTCCATGGACGGTGGTGCTGGCGCAGGACGCCCCGTTGGTCGAGAAGACCCCCGAGAAATTGTTCGACGAACTCGACACGAACGGCGACGGCAAGCTGACGGCGGACGAGGCGGGATCCGAGCGGAAGCAGGCGTTCGAGCGATTCCTGCGCGTCGGCGACAAAGACGGCAATGGTGAGTTGACACGCGAAGAGTTTCTGGCGGCGGCCATACCGCAGGCGCGGAAACCCGCTTCCCCCGAAGGGGACTCACCCCGCGTACGTCCGCCGGGAGGGGAGCCACAGTTTGATCCCCGCGAGTTCGTCCAACGGCTCGATAAAAACAGCGACGGAAAAATCGCTCTGGATGAACTGCCCGAACGGATGCGGGATCGGGCGAAAGAGATCTTCGAAAAGGCGGGAAAGAAAGAGCTGAGTACGGAGGAGTTTGGCCGGGAAATGGCTCAGGCGATGCGGGCGGGGCAGGGGGGGGGGCGGGGTGACAATCCGGGTGAAATGCTCAAACGGTTAGACGCCAACGGGGACGGAAAGGTCACACTGGAAGAGATTCCTGAAGCGATGCGGGATCGCTTTCGGCCGCTGTTTGACCGCGCCGGCAAAACAGAATTTTCGATCGAGCAACTGACGCAACTGATGGCACGGGGGCGGAATCCCGGTCAGCCGGGCGATCCTGCGGGCCCTCGCCCCGACGGGCCGATGGAGCGTCCATTGCCGTCGTTCTTCAGGAAACTCGATACCGACCACGACGGCAAACTGTCGAAGGAAGAGTTGCAGAAAGCGGGGGACTTGCTGGCGGAACTGGACGCGAATGGCGACGGCGTTCTGGATGTGCCGGAACTGATGGGGGGACGTGGACAAATGGGGCGTCCCGGTGCTGGCCCTGAGGGGCAACCCGGCGGGGGACCGCGTCCCGAGCGGCCGGGGACACCCAATAGCGAATCTCCCCGTCCCAATCGCCCGCGCCGCCCGGACGGTGAAACCGGGATACCGGTTCCGAAGGCGCTTTCCAAACCCACAGAATCCAAGCCGGGTGATTCAAAGGCCGGTTCGCAGTCCCCACAAGGTCGGCTGCAAAAACTCGACGTCAACGGCGATGGCAAAATCTCCAAAGACGAAGCCCGCGGCCGATTGAAAGAGAACTTTGACCGCCTCGACGCGAATGGCGACGGGTACCTCAGTCCCGTGGAACTGAGAAAGGCGTTGCAGCAACTGGGGGAAGGACGCAAGTCGGGCGTAAACGCCAAGAAACGCCCGAAAATGGCCTGATGACGATATCGCGGGATAAAGTGGGGCATTTCGGACTCGTCCCACGTCAGTTCGAAACAGGCGAGCGGGGAGCGTCAGCTCCCTTGAATTGTTGACGTTTCCCACTGAGTCTGGAGTACTCCGTTGACTGCATTCCACTCGGGCTCGCTCCTAGTGTTCGTTGTTGCATCAATCGGCTGGATTCACCCATGGCCGGGTATTGTTCTGGCCCAGGAGAATTCTCCGTCAGCCGTTGTGACGTTCACGACGGTGGAAGACCATGGAATGTCCTCGACGAATCCGAGGTAAAGTCTGGCGAAGTCGCAATGGTTGAGACGACGCTGGAAGGAGTGGTGGACAACTCCCGCTGTCCGACGATCGACGTCAAGATTCAACTGAAGGTCGGGCGTCCGAAGGGGGTGGAAAAACCAGTCCCGACGCTGATGATGTTCAGCTTCTTCGGATGGAGCCGGCCGGGTGCCACCACGAATCGGCCCGCGTTCCGGATTCCCGGGCCGACGCCGCCGGAGATTTTGGCCAAAGCGGGTTGGGGGTACGCGATTCGGATTCCCAACAGCATTTAGGCCGACAACGGCGCGGGACTGACCCGCGGCATTATCGGTTTGACAAACCGGGGTCAGCGTCGAAAACCGGATGACTGGGGAGCCTTACGCGCCTGGGGTTGGGGGGCCTCGCGGGCGCTCGATTACCTTGAAACGAATCCCGCGTTCGACGTTCATCAGTTATGGAATTCCGGAAAAAGGGGACGCCAATTGGCTCGATCAGCAGGGGAGTTATATGGCCACCGTGGCGGCGCAACCGGCGTATCGGCTGTTTGGCGCGCCAACTCTGGGTGTGTCCGAAGACTATCACACCGAAAAAATGCCGGCGGTGAACACGGGGCTGCTGGACGGTGTTCTCGTCTGGCGGCAGCATGACGGTGGACACGCCAGTGGTCCCAATCTGCCGCACTTCGTGGAATGGGCAAAAAAACGGTTTTCCACCACAGAGTCCGACGCGCAGCCGAAGTGACGGTGCATGTTTCGAGTGGGTTTTGACCCACACGATGTCCTGTCCTAAAACGTTCCGCCCGTGCGAAAGTCCTGGCCGGGCGCGAACCCGCCCCCTGATTTGCCCCCGGAATCCTGGCCTCCAGAAGACCGTCCGCCTCCGGTGGGGAACCCAAATCCTCCTGGGATCCCCCCCGGAAAACCGCCACCAAATCCGCCCCCTCCAGTGGGAAATGGAAAACTCCAGGTACCACCCCCCGGCCCCAGAATGCTGCCGCTGCCGAATGTGGGATCTGCGTCCATCTTGCGGTACCGCTGCTGCCGCTGGATTGTGTTCCACAATTCGCCCGACGTCGTCAAACCTCGCAGAAAGCTGGTCAGCATCGTGGCGACGATCGCGCCATCCGGAAAGACTGAGTGAACGTCATCGAACCGGTTCTGTTTGAAATCTCTGCGGACTTGTTCCAGTTGCCGAACCCGGTCGAGGTTGCGTTCGTGCAACTGCTTGGCGCGTTCCAATGAGACCAGAACCTGTCCATGGAACTGTTCCAGGTCGGCGAGTCGGCGGACGATCACGTTGTCTTCGGGAGTTGGGGTCGCTTCGGCCTGTCGCATCAGTTCGGGCAACGGTTCCCGTTGCAGTTGCCGCATCAACGTCTCCTGACTCAAGCGAAAGTCGTCATCCTCCCCGCCCGCGAATTTCGACCTTTGCCGCATGATCCCCTCGAACTGCTCTTCCTGAGCTTTAATCGCGGCGTCGAGCCGGTCGGCCGCCTGTCGTTCCTGTTCGACACGCTCGCGCAGCGGAAGAACGCCACCCGCTTCAGCCGCCGCCGCTTCCAGACTGCTCAGCGTGGCGAACTCCCGGTCGGCCAACTGCCGTGAACGTTTCGCGTGAGTCGCCAGCCGTTGCGGGATTTCCCTCAGCGCCTGATAGTTGGGCCGCGATTCGGAATATCGGCACAATCTCGCGACCCAGCCATCCAGCCGCTCGAGCAGGCGATTCGCCCGGTAATGAGACGTTCCATACTGGCGATTCCACAAATACTGGAACAGTCGATCCGCTTCGAATGGCTTTCCTTTCTCGGCGTGATCGCGTTCCACCTGAAGGGATTTCTCTTCCGCGTGCCGGGCGACCCCATCGACCTGTTGGGCTTTTGCCAACTGCGTTTGATAGGCGGGTTCCCCCCGCAACCGCCGCTGAACCTCTCCCTCAACTCGGTCGAGTTCCGACGAGGCGGCGGCGATTTGACTTTGCTGGGCCGCGCGTTGTTCCTCGAGTTCCTTCCGTCTCGTCTGAATCTCCGCTCCCTGGCGTTCCAGCAGCTCGAGTTTCTCGTTGCGGCGTCGGAGCAAATCCTGAACGTGACGTTCCGCGTCGTCGAATCCCGCGACGATCGCCCCTTGGTTGATCAGGTTCAAACGCACCCGGGCGAGATCGCGAAACAGCGAAGCCTGCTCTTGCCGGAGCTTCACCTGCTCCTGCGTCTGACGCTGAATCTCTCGATCGGTCTCCTGCATCCCTTGTCGGACCTGCTGGAGTGTCTGGTCGATCGAAGAGAGCGTTTCGATTCCGGTGGCCACGGTGGATCTTTCGGGTGTCGCGGTGGAAGTGACTGGGTGCTGTTCTCGGGTGAATTGATGACCATTTGGTCAAGCAGTTCAATCACCACTCGGTGATCGCGTCGCCCGTTGTGGGAATGAGGTACTCGGGCTTCGTGGTTCCGCGACGCTTCACGCCGAACGTGCGGTCTTGGATGATACCGTCGTCCTTTTTGTCCGCTTCAACCTGTCGGGCGACAACTTCTTCGACACGTAGTCCCCATTTCGAAACGAACTGCGTCGCCCCCGTCTCCTCGCTCACAATGGGAAGCTTCAGGATTTTGTCATCCGGAGTCACTGCTTCGACCACGATGTAGTAATTGCGGGCGGTGGGATTTTCCCTGGGGACACGCCAGACACCTGTCGCTCCTTTCGCAACAATTCTCAGTTCGTATTCGACATCCAACTCTCCCTTCAACTGCCGCAGTTCGCCGAGCTTGCGTTTGGCGAGTTGCGAATCGTCTTTGGACAACGCCTGTCGCCCTTCGTCGGCGAGTCGTTTCGCCTGCGCTTGGGTGGGAGTCTCCTGAGTCTCCGTGGTGATCGATTCTTCCAGCCTGGCGATTTCAATCGGCAGGTCGCGACGCACCCGAGCCCGTGGTCCCGCGACGAACAGCCAGTATCCCGCGCCGATGACCGCACAGACCGCGACCAGCGTCCCCAGTCGGCCCAACCAATGCCAGCGGTCGATATAGAACTCAGCGAGTTTGCGTTCGAAGCCGGCGGCGGCCGATTCGTAACGAAAGCGGTCTTGGCGAAGTGCCTCAACCCCCTCGGTGAGAATCTGGTCGCTGACCTCGATTCCCTGGGACGTGTACATCTGCCGCAGGCGCTCGATCAGTCGTTGTTCCTGTTCGTCGGAATTGAGTTCACGATCGATCGCGTGCTGCTCCCGGCGGAGCGTGTCAACGACATCCATCGCGATCATCAGATCGTCAAGAGGAGGTTCGTCCGGCGTCACGGCGGATGAAGACGCTTTATCAAGATCCGGCATGGATTCTCGGAGGGATCAGGAAATAGGAGGAGGGTTCACTGACGAGTCGAACACCGGAAGTCAATCACACCGTCGCGCGACCGAACAGAACCCGACAGTTCCCAAGTACGGCCGGCCCGTGGTAGATTGAACCAAATGGATGAACTCTCCCGCAAGATCCAGCAGACAATATCGCGTCCTGGTTATCAGCCCGTTGCCGACCGGGAACTCGCCCGGCAATTGAACGTTGCCAAAAAGGGACGTGAGGCGTTTCGCGCCACACTGGAACGCCTGCTGGCGACGGGAAAAATCCGCCGGGCGGCCGACGGGACGCTGCGGCCCACCTCGCGCAAGGGATTGCTTGAAGGGACGATCCGGAAAACCGCCGCCGGTGCGGGGTTTTTGATTGTGCGGGCCGGTGCAACCAAAAGTGGCGATCCTCCCGCCGATGTTTACATACCGGCCGAGAATCTTGGGGACTCGCACACCGGGGACCGGGTTCTGGTGGAACTGCTCCGCGGCGACCATCGGGATCAGCGCATCCGCGGTCGCGTGGTGGAGATCGTCGAGCGGGCGACGCGCACGTTTGTCGGAGTCTACTGCGAAACTGATGGAGACGGGTTCGTCCAGGTGGACGGTTCGGCATTTCCGTTGCCGGTTCTGGTGGGCGATCCGGGGGCCAAGGGGGCGCGGCCCGGCGACAAAGTCGTCTTCGAAATGGTGCGATTTCCCACCTCGTTTCGAGGCGGGGAAGGGGTGATCACACGGGTTCTGGGGGCGCGGAACGCCCCGGGGGTCGACACGCTCTCGATCATCCACGAATTCGGACTGTCCGACGAATTTCCCGAGGCGGTTCTTGACGACGCTCGCGACCAAGCTGAGCGGTTCGACGAATCGCAACTGGGAGACCGACTCGATCTGACCGAACAGACCATCGTCACCATCGATCCGGTCGACGCCCGCGATTTTGACGATGCGATTTCGTTAAAGATCATTGAACGCGGCCATTGGCTGCTCGGTGTCCATATCGCCGACGTCGCCCATTTTGTCCCGGTCGGGTCGGCACTGGATCGTGAGGCGTACCGCCGAGGCACAAGCGTCTACCTGCCCGACCGTGTTCTGCCGATGTTGCCCGAGTTGATTTCCAACGCGCTCGCCAGCCTGCAACAGGGACGGGTTCGGTTCACACGCACCGCATTGATTGAGTTCAATGCCGAAGGAATACCCATCCATGCGGAATTTCATCGCAGCGCGATTCGGGTAACCAAGCGATTCGCCTATGAAGAAGTCATGCCGCTGCTGGAACGGGCGGTTCCGCCTCCCGGGATTTCGACTGAAGTCTTCGAATTGCTGGGGCGGATGCTGAAGTTCTCGCGGATCCTGCGAAAACGCCGGCTGGATGCGGGGGCGATTGAGCTGGAACTTCCCGAGGTCAAAGTCGATATCGACAGACAGGGTCGGGTTCAGGGGGCTCACCTAGTCCCCCACGATGCCAGTCACCAGATCATTGAGGAATTCATGCTGGCGGCCAATGTGGCGGTCGCGACGGCGCTCGCCGATCGCGGCGTCCCGTTTCTCCGCCGGGTGCACCCCGATCCCGACATCGTGCGGTTGCGTGGCCTGACCCAATTCGTTCAGGCGTTGGGCTACAACGTGAAACGGCTGCAAAGCCGGGGCGACTTGCAGTCGCTGCTGGCACGTGTTCGCGACACGCCCCATCGCCAGGCCATCAACTACGCGCTGTTACGCAGTCTGAAACAGGCGACCTATTCCCCGGAAGAACTCGGTCATTACGCGCTGGCTGCGGAAAACTACTGTCACTTCACCAGTCCAATCCGCCGGTATCCCGATCTGACAATCCATCGATTGCTCGACGGATTGACGGAAGGGGAAGCGGGTTATCGGAAGGGAAACCGCAGTCCGGACGACTTGCGATTGGCGGGTGAACATTGCTCGCAAACCGAGCGCCGGGCCGAGCAGGCGGAGCGGGAGTTGATCAAAGTCAAACTTCTGGTCTACATGAACGGCCAAATCGGTCGGGAATTCCAGGCGGTGATCACCGGGGTCGCCGAATATGGATTCTTCTGCCAGCTCATCGAAGTCCCGGCAGAGGGATTGGTGCAGGTCTCGTCGCTGGATGATGACTTCTACTACTTCGAGCGCGAGGCCCAGGCAATTGTCGGCCGGCGGAGTGGACGAACGCACCAGTTGGGGGAATCGGTGCGCGTCGTCGTCGCGCATGTTGATATCGACCGCCGCAAGTTGGAGCTGCGACTGGTGGGCTCTCGTGCCGGGAATGCTGCCAAGAAGGCTGCCGCATCGGACACGCCCCAGGCTGAGTCCGGCCCGAAATTCCCGCGTCGGGGAAAATCACCTGGTGCAGCGTCCCTGGGGAAATTGGGGAAGAAGCCCGGGGGGAAATCCTCGGCCAAGAAATTGCAGAAAGGGGCGAAAACTGGTCCGAAGAAGAAGGGACAGCGTGGGAAATCGTGACAATTTTCATTCCCATTTCCGGGTTTTTTGGTTCGCGTCCCTTCCCGGATCCGTGGAATCCCTGCGAAAAACCGGTAGATTCCCCTCCCGGCCCGACTGCATTGAAGGTTCCGTAGCCGTCTCTATAATCCGGGCGTGGTTTCCGGACCGAATCGCAAGGAGTAACGCTTGAGCTGGGTGATCAAAGCTTTCAGTTCGTCCATCGGCAAAAAGCTGGTGATGGCGATAACCGGGCTGGCGTTGTGTGGCTTCCTTGCGGCCCATCTGGGCGGGAATCTGCTGTTGTACGTCGGTGCCGAGCAGTACAACCACTATGCCGAGGCGCTGCACTCGCAGAAACTGCTGCTTCCGATCGCGGAAGTGGGGTTGTTGCTGCTATTTGTGATGCACTTGGTGACGGCGGTCCGCACGACCCTGGAAAACCGGGCGGCGCGTCCCATCGGCTATGAAATGCGGCAGTCCAAACTCCCTCCGGGGCCGTTTCTGAAGCCCGCCTCTTCCGTCATGTACGGAACGGGGATTGTCGTTCTCCTGTTCCTCCTGCTGCATTTGAGCGACTTCAAGTTCGAGTTGCGAAACCCGGCGGTTGAGAGTGAGACCCCCTTCGCAAAGGCTCAGATTCTGCTGCGGGATCCGTTGACAGCCATTGTCTACATCATTGGCAGCTTCGCGCTGGGATACCATGTGCTGCACGGCGTCCAAAGCGCCTTTCAGACGTTGGGCTTCAATCATCCGAAGTACAATTCCGGGGTGAAAACGCTGAGCACCCTGTTCGCACTGGTCGTCGCTCTGGGCTTCTCCAGCTTTCCGCTGTGGGCCTGGGCGTTTCATTCGAAGTGAAGGTACTTAAGACATGATGACGGCTGCGTCGCCGCTGCTGAACGGACGGTGCCCCACCGGGCCGGTTGCCGATCGCTGGCAGAAGTGCAAGGATGAACTGAAGCTAGTCAGCCCGAATAACAAGCGGAAGTTCGAAATCATCGTGGTCGGGACCGGCCTCGCGGGGGCGAGTGCCGCGGCGTCGCTGTCGGAACTTGGCTACAACGTCAAGGCGTTCTGTTTTCAGGATTCTCCCCGTCGGGCGCACAGTATTGCCGCCCAGGGAGGCATCAACGCCGCCAAGAACTATCAAAACGACAACGACAGCGTGAATCGGCTGTTCGCCGACACCATCAAGGGGGGCGACTTCCGCAGCCGCGAGAGCAACGTGCATCGCCTGGCGGAACTCAGTGTCAATATCATCGACCAGTGCGTCGCGCAAGGGGTGCCTTTCGCCCGGGAATACGGCGGACTTCTGTCGAACCGCACATTCGGCGGTTCCCTGGTGTCCCGCACGTTCTACGCCCGTGGTCAGACCGGGCAACAGTTGCTGCTGGGAGCGTACAGCGCCCTGATGCGGCAACAGCATGTCGGGCGGTTGAAGGTCTTCCCCCGACGGGAAATGCTCGACGTGGTGGTTATCGATGGTGTCGCGCGGGGCATCGTCGTTCGCAACTTGGTGACGGGCCAGCTCGAAACGTATGCCGCCGACGCGGTGCTCATGTGTACCGGCGGCTACGGCACGCTGTACTACCTGTCGACGCTGGCGAAGGGGTCAAATGTCACCGCCGCCTGGCGCGCGTACAAGCGTGGCGCACTGTTCGCCAATCCCTGTTACACGCAGATTCACCCGACGTGCATCCCGGTTCACGGGGAGTATCAGTCGAAGCTCACACTGATGAGCGAGAGTCTGCGGAATGACGGTCGGGTTTGGGTGCCTCAAAAGGCGGGAGACACGCGTTCCCCCGACCAGATTCCCGACGCCGACAGAGACTATTACCTGGAGCGACGTTACCCGACCTACGGCAATATGGTGGCGCGCGACGTGGCGTCGCGGGCGGCCAAGGAACGGTGCGACGCGGGTTTCGGTGTGGGAGCGGGTGGCCAATCGGTCTATCTCGACTTCTCGGAAGCGATTCGTCGCGACGGAGAGGCGGCGATTCGGGCTCGGTACGGCAACCTCTTCGACATGTATCAGAAGATCACCGACGAGAACCCGTACAAGAACCCGATGCGAATCTACCCCGCCGTCCACTACACGATGGGCGGGCTGTGGGTCGATTACCATCTGCAAAGTACGATCCCCGGGCTGTTCGTCCTGGGAGAGGCGAACTTCAGTGACCACGGTGCCAACCGACTGGGGGCGAGCGCCCTCATGCAGGGACTGGCCGACGGTTACTTCATCGCCCCGTACACGGTCAGCAACCACTTGGCGACGCGGAAGCTCGAAAAGGTGACGACCGATCATCCTGAGTTTGAGCGCTGCCTGGCCGAGACTCGTTCGCGAACCTACAAGCTGCTCAACATCAACGGGAAGCGAACGGTCGACAGCTTCCACCGCGAGCTGGGCAAGCTGATGTGGGACTACTGCGGCATGTCCCGCAGCGACAAGGGACTGCGATCGGTCATCCAGAAGATTCGCGGGCTGCGCGAGGAGTTCTGGCGGAATGTGCGTGTCCCGGGATCGGGTAACGAACTGAACCAGAATCTTGAACAGGCGGGTCGCGTTGCCGACTTCCTCGAATTCGGTGAACTGCTGGCTCTCGACGCGTTGACCCGGGCCGAATCGTGCGGCGGTCACTTCCGTGAAGAGTCGCAGACGAAGGACAACGACACGCTGCGTGACGATGCGAATTTCTGCCACGTGGCGGCGTGGCAGTACACCGCCGACGACCGCGATCCAGTGCGGCACATCGAACCGCTGGAGTTCAATGACGTGCCCCTGATCCAGAGGAGTTACAAGTAATGAGCCCGACGATGAGTCTGACGCTGAAGGTTTGGCGTCAGGCAAACCCCACCTCGGCTGGTGAATTCCGCACGTACAAAGTGCACAGCATCTCGCCGGATCAGTCGTTCCTCGAGATGCTCGACGTCCTCAACGAGCAGTTGATCATCAACGGCGAAGAGCCGGTCGCGTTTGATCACGATTGCCGCGAGGGAATCTGTGGCATGTGCAGCCTGATGATCAACGGCCAGGCGCATGGTCCGGAACGGAAGACGACGACCTGCCAGCTCCACATGCGGAAGTTCAAGGACGGTGACACGATCGTCATTGAACCGTGGCGGGCGAAGCCGTTCCCGGTGTTGCGGGATCTGGTGGTCGATCGCTCGGCGTTTGATCGGATCATGACCAAAGGGGGTTATGTTACGGTCAACACCGGCAACGCTCCCGACGGCAACGCCATTCTGATTCCCAAAGAAAACGCCGACAAGGCGTTTGAGGCGGCGACCTGCATTGGTTGCGGCGCGTGTGTGGCGGCCTGCAAGAACGCGTCGGCGATGCTGTTTGTGTCTGCCAAGGTGTCGCAACTGGCGCTGTTGCCCCAGGGGCAGCCGGAACGAACGCAACGGGTCCAGGGAATGGTCGCCCAGATGGATTCTGAGGGCTTCGGCGGTTGCACGAACACCAATGAGTGTGAAGCGGCCTGTCCCGTGGGCATCTCGGTCGAGAACATCGCCCGATTGAACCGCGAATACATTCGCGCGACAGTTGTCGGGCTGACGTAATCGCAGTGTTGGCCTTGAACGCGATCCCGGTATTGCTCCTGATTTCGGGAGTCTTACCGGTTTTCGCGGTTGGGTTGTTAATCGCAAAAGCTGCCCGGGGAATCTCTTTGGGCTGGAGATTCGTGTTGTTGATCTGCGCAGTGTCGGTCGCGGTGGCGTTTGGCTGTGTGTCTATCGCAGCCGATATTTCCGCCGCAGTTTGATGGCTGTCTCTCTGGTCAGTCTTTTGGGAACTGGTAGGAATACAGGTCGCCATCAGCCAAAACAAACTTCAGCCGCACGACCCGGCCGACGAGTTCCCCAACATCGCTCCGCCCGTTCCAACGCGCCGTTTCGTCGATGGAATCGCCGAACAGTTCGTCGGCGTCAGCCAGAGAGTATCCTGGGATTGGTGACCCCTCGGAATCCTGGATTTCAACACGCAGGCTGCCAGCGGCGGAGGTGGCGTAGTTGAGGGACAGCCGTTTTCCCAAGAATTTCAGCGGTTTTGTGAGGAGTTCTCCTCCAGCCAAGGGAGCGTTGAGCGAGACGAAACCATCCAATCGCAGGGTATACCGCCTCACACGATGCAGGTCATCCCGCCACGACCCTTCGTTGAAATGCATTGAAAGGTCGTTGGGGCAGTTTGGTGTTGCCGACTTCGTTTCAAACAATCCGTAGCTCTGGTAGTTATCGCCGTAGATCCAGCGGCCTTCGCCCTGCGGCCCGGGTCGCAGGAACGCCTCGTCCCAGCGCCGGAACGAAAGTCCATTCCGACTCGCCATGAACACGCCATCAGTCACCTCAGCTCCCGAGTAGGCATTGCTTCCCTGAAGTGACGCGATGAATTGAGAACGCGTTTTGACCGGTTCGAGGCGCTTCGCATGGTCTGAAAGCGGCCGCGATACAAACCGTGTGGGAAATCCCAGCAGCAAATGCGGAGCGCGGTAGTACGGAGCAATCTGGTTGGTATACATCTGCTGGGGCGGGGAATTGGGATAACTCAGTCCCACGGGTTCCGACCAAGTCGTGAAATCGCGGGAATATGCCATGCCGATCGAGCGAATCCCGCGAAATTCTCCCTCGCTGAAGTACCGGACATACATCGAATACCGACGATGTGCCGCGTCCCAAAACACGGTGTTGTGAGAATCGAACGCCCCCTGGGTGACGACTGGTCCCTCGCTGAGTTTCGACCAGTGAATTCCGTCGGCGGACTTGAAAGTCAACAGTCCTTTGCTGCTGGTCGTTCCCCCCACCGCTTTGAAGAGCTGATCCGGGGGACAATCGGGATTGGAGTCTTTGAACGGCGCGAAGTTATGCGTTTCGTATCCCCCGCGCCACAGGATGTTATTCTCCTTGCTCCCTGTGTTGTTCATCGTGGGGGGCCAGTCAAACAGACCGAGTTTCGGTTTGACCCAGTGGATACCGTCCGGACTCTCGGCGTAACAGACCACCTCCGCCTGTGCCTGTCGCAACGGCGGAGGATCGATGATGTAGCGGTGACCGCGATAGTACATTCGATAACGGTCGCCATCCGGGATCACCGTGGCATATCCACTCGCGTTTCCCTCCCAGGGCAACTCGAACGTGATCGCCACCTCACGGGGGGTGGGGTGATGTAGCCGCAATTCCGCCTTTCCAGACAACTGTTCGATCAGAGATTCTTCGACGAACAACTCGCGCCGCGACCCGATCTCGGCCGGTTCGGCCGCAGCGGAAGGAGTCGCCGCAGCCAAGTGCGCACCGGCGAGGAAGAGCAGGCAAATCCAGCGAAGTTTCAGTGCCGCCACGAGAATCTCCTAGAGTAGAACGGTTCAACACCACCCGCCGCGCGGGGCGCATCAGTCCGCAATCGCCTGGTACACCAGGGTCCGCAGTTTCCCGTGGTCGTCGATACTGCCCGCAGGGAGCAGTTGGGTGAAGTACACGACCACAAGCTGCTCCTTCGGGTCGACCCAATAGGTCGAATGGTAAGCACCGCCCCAGCCAAACTCGCCAATCGTGCCGGGCGTGCCGCGGGTTCCGACATCCTCGAGAACCGAGAAGCCGAGACCGAAACCCGTTCCGGAATTCCAGGGAAATTTCACCGTACCAAGGTGGTTCACGGTCATCAGTTCGACGGTCTTCCGCGACAGAATGCGTCGACCATCGAGTTCGCCGCCATTCAGCATCATCTGCAGGAAACGGCCATAGTCTCGCGCGGTCGACAGGAGGCCGGCCCCTCCCGAAAAACTCTTTCGCGGACCTTCAACGTAGGCCCCCTGCCCCTCCATCCCACCCGGACCGGGAGCGACAGCCAACTGGTCGGTTCCTTTGGGAGAATAGACAACCGCCAGACGCGAGCTTTTCGCTTCCGGAAGATAAAAATGGGTGTCACTCATGCCGAGCGGCTCCAGTACCTTCGTCGTCAGGAACTCGTCCAGGGGCTTGCCGCTCGCCTTTTCGATCACCACCCCCAAGATGTCGGTGTTGTAACCATAGACATAGCTTTCACCCGGCTGGGCATCGAAAGGGAGCGCGGCCATGCGGGCGACCGTGGCGGCGATTGGCTCATCCCGGTCGGCGAAATACCAACCGGTGATCCCCGCTTCCACCCACTTGTCTCGGGCCGGGCCACTGCCGTAACCGATCCCCGCAGTATGCGTCAGCAGATCGCGAATCGCAATCGGACGTTTGGCTTTCACGACATCGTATCCCCCTTCCGGTTTGGGGACCGCGACCGTGGTTTCTTTAAACTCGGGGATGTACTTCCCGACCGGATCCGTGATCAGTAGTTTTCCCTCCTCCTGCAGAATCATTGCGCCGACGCTGACAACCGCTTTCGTTTGCGACGCGATGCGGAAAATGGCGTCCGGCGGCATGGCGACGTTCGTCTCGCGGTCAAGCTGGCCGAATGCCTGGAGGTACGCGACCTTTCCCTTTCGGGCGACCAGGACCACCCCCCCGGGAAGCCGCCCCTGGCTGACGTATCCGTCGAGCGCAGCGGTCAGTCGGGTCAGTCGACTGGACGATAATCCAACCGATTCGGGAACTGCCTCCGCAAGCGCCTGGCCAAATGCCGATGTGGAAGGAACCGCAGTTGCCATCGCCAGCCAGGCGATCAAGAGCAATGCGCGGACAAACCAGAATCGCCGGCCATTGTTCATGCTCAGTCTCCCGGGGGATCAATCGTTGAAGTCGTGAAAGCTCGGTGGCTGATCTCAATGGCAGATATCGGGAATGTCAAGTCAGCACATCGAATGACGATTTCGGCCGGATCCGGTCACCCGTGCAGTTCCACCAGGTCGCGGTCGCAGAGGACGTGTTCCCGGCCGACACTTTGTCCGTCGTGAACTCCCGAACCCCAGATGCGGGCGTGGGTAAGGCTCTCGGCGAGATCCTTGTGTACCCGGCCGGCGAGCTCTTCGACCGTGGCTCCGATGGGGACCGTGAACGGTGCGGTTCGGTCGGCCGGTTTGCCAGGCTGCTTGGTGTAAATCCGCATCACCCCCAGCAATTCATAGATCTTGGAACGTAGCAGAGCGATCGAGTCGGGACGGTCGAATTCGACTTCGATGGTTTCGAATTCCCGGGGGAGCATCTCGCGAAAGAAAGCGACCCGATCGGCACAGCCCGGGTCGTCGGCGTGAGTCACCACGAACAGAGTCCGAACCGAGACCTTCGAAAAATCGTCGTCGGCGAAACCGGTTTGTGTTCCGAGAACGGTCTTTCGCGACTCAATCTGCTCGATGACGTGCAGTGTCTGCTCGGGGGCATCATCGGAACTTCCGTCGAAGCAGAGTAGCACCGCGTCGGCGCAGCGGATGATGTTCGTCAGATAGACTTCGTACATGCTGTCGGTGATTGGAGGAGTGTCGATCAACTGGGTGACAACATCCTCCCACGGCATCATTCCGGGTTGCGGTTCGCGGGTGGTAAAAGGATAAGGGGCGACTTCGGGGGTGGCGCTCGTCAGCTCTTTGAGCAAACGGCTCTTCCCCGCGTTGGGGCCACCGACAATCACCACCTGACCGGCCCCCTGCCGGGGGAATTTGAACGTCTTCCCCTTTTTGGGAGCCGACTTCTCCTGCTGTTGCTCGGCCCGCGCTTCTTTGAGCTTCGTCTTCAGGTCGGCCTGGACCTTTTCGGAAGCTTTGTGTTTAGGGAGCAGTTGCAGCATCAGCTCGAGACAGCGAATCTGCTCGTCCACCGACTGCGCGCGGCGATACTCTTCTTCGGCTTTTTTGTACTGGGGTGTCGCGTTGACGGCCATGAGATTTTTGGGGAGACGGTCAAGTAGGAGGTCAGCCTGAAGTCGTTTTGGACTACGCCGCAGGCGGTTGTCGGCGCTTGGTTATATTCGGCTCAGTGGAAAATGCGACGCTGAAACCATGCCAATTCCGTCGTGAGATCTCCGGGCCGGTCACGAGTCCCAATTGACTGGCGGTGTTCCGCCGACCGGACATCACGACGGTGGAGATATGGAATCCGATTCTGGGTTGGAAAGTCGAAAGCGACAAACCATCGTCGACGCGACCTTGACCCTCGACAGTGGCGGGAGTCGATCCTACATCGTTTTTCCCAACGCCCCAGCCACCTTGCGGCACGTCGCAATGGTCGCTTCGAACTGCGCCGGGTTCAGTGTCTGTGCTCCGTCGCTCACCGCTTTCGCCGGATTTTGGTGGACCTCAAGAATCAAGCCGTCGGCTCCGCAGGCGACCGACGCGGCCGACATGGACGGGACCAGTGATGCGACGCCCGTCCCGTGACTGGGATCGACGACGATCGGCAGGTGGGTCTTCTCACGGAGGTACGGGACTGTGGCGAGTGGCAGTGTGAACCGGGTGTGCGTCTCGAACGTGCGAATTCCCCGTTCGCACAGAATCACCTGCTGGTTCCCCTGGTCGAGAATGTACTCGGCGGCCAGCAGGAATTCTTCGATGGTCGCTGACGGTCCCCGCTTCAAAAGCACCGGCTTCCGGGTTTCGCCAACCGCCTGCAGCAGGTGATAGTTCTGCATGTTGCGAGCGCCGATCTGCAACACGTCGGAGTATTTCGCGACGAGTTCGACATGATGGGGGGTCATGACTTCGGTGACAATCGCAAGCCCGGTCACTTCGCGGGCGGCTGCCAGGAATTCCAGTCCCTTTTCCTTCATTCCCTGGAAGGCGTAAGGGCTGGTGCGGGGTTTGAATGCGCCTCCGCGCAACGCAGTCGCTCCCGCCGCCTTGACGATCTTCGCGATTTCGATGATCGACTCCTCCCCTTCCACGGAACACGGCCCGGCGATCACGCCAATTGTTCCACCGCCGATCGTCAGGCTGCCCACGGTGATCACCGTGGGATCTCTGCGGGTTTCACGACTGGCGATTTTATAGGGGGCCAGAATCGGCATGACCCGCTCGACTTCCTGGTCGGCTTCCAGCTCAGCCTGCATTCCTTCGCGTTCCGGACCGGTGGCGGCTATGACTGTCCGCTCGACCCCGATGATGATATGGGGCTTCATTCCCAGTTCTTCGATCCGCCGGGTAAGTCGTTCGATGGTGGTTTGGGAACAGAGCGGCTTGAGAACGACGATCATAATTGACTCCTCGACAGGCCAGTCTGATGCGAAGCAGTGCGCTGGCGGATGGTGGGTTGAAAACGGCGGGGTTGAAAAACGGGAAGGGTAAAAACAAAAACAGGCCCTGAAATCCGGAGATCTCAGGGCCTGTCACGAGTCACGTTTGTGTGGCGGTGTTCAGCAAACCGCACATCGCGTCGAGCCCTGGGAGCTCCGATAAAAATAGGTAAACCGCCACCACTGACCGCACGTTGCGGCCGGAAAGGCTGGGTTCACGCTATCGAATCGGTTGTTCACAAGACGGTCGACAAAAGGAGGAAGAACTTGTTGCTGGGTTCCGTAGATACTCGATCCAGCGACAAGACCGCTGAACGATTTCCCGGCTGAAATCAATCGACCTGACATCAATCAGATCAACATCAAACAATCCAGGAAAGGTTTTCACGCTGCCTGAGCGGTTGCTCCGACAGAGATCGACGAGACAACACTTCGCAGCCCGTCAACTGCTTATCAGGCAGCACACCTCTGGGAAGTACAACACATATACTAAACCACCTCCTTCCGAACGGGGGACCACCCGGTTTCGGCGTTTCCACTGTGACGCCTACTCACGGTTTTACATCCAGCCTGGCCACGTCTGACCAACGGCTCCGTACGCTCTACCTTTCTACATTCGGGTTTCATGAGAGTCAACCACTATTTTTTCGTTTTTGCATTTTTCGTTTCGAAACACCCTCAGCCTGCGTTGGGGGCGGAATTTGCCCGAATTTCGACGACGAGTCACCGGAAGATATGTGCTCACAAGAACACTAGTGAAGTGTGTGGACTGTGTGAAATTGCTGGAAACTCCGTTTCGGGGGCTTGGAAAAAAAAAGACAACGCATAAAATTGTAGGAGTGCGTCTTTGATTCATTCGAAGTGGCTTGTGGGATACGGAAGGGGTTTTTGATGTGGGGACACTATAACTTGGGGATTCCGGCACCACGCGCCGCACTTGCCATCGCGGTCACAGTGGTGGTACTCGGCTGCGCGGGGAGGATCTCTGGTGGCCCGGCTGGTGAAGAGTTGGAACCTCGACGCGAACAGCTCAATGAAGGGCGCGCTCTGGAACTCCCCAAATTCGAAGCCGGTGTCGGTGAATCGGAAGGCGGGGTGAATTCTGGAATCGTCGGAAGTGATCCCACGCGAACGGCAAGACAGGCTTTTTTTGGGGGAAGCGATAGTTCGGCACGAAAACCGAAAGTCAACGGTCAATGGCCAACGGTGAGGGCGGATTTGACGCTTGTGTCAAGCGAGGTGGAGTCTACCTCTGCGGAATTCACGTCCAATTCCCCCAAGCCCAAACCGGAACGGGAGTCGGAATCCGATAACCAGAACTCCACCGCGACGCCTTCGCTGTTTGACAAAATCGAGTCGTTGCGCACACAGGCTGGGGCCGCAGGGGCAATCGCGGTGGTTTCCCTGCTGGCCTTAATGGCGGGCTTCGCGCTGTGGTTTTTTTTGGGAACGGAACGCGGACGCACAAATCCATTTGGAGATATTCCCTCGGGGGTCGGGCCACCCGATCAGACCGGCGTAACCTGGCTGACGACTACGGTCAAGTCGATGTTTGGCGGCAGAAAGCAGTTGCCGCGTCGTCGCGGGCAGGGGCCGATCGTGATTCCCGGATTGAAATCGAAACCGGCAGCGGGTAAGACTAGGCCGACCGATACCCCGCCGCGCGGCGAATCCCAAGGCATTGCGCCACAAAAGTGTGGAAAGCGTTAGGATTCTCGCGGAAATCCCCCGAAGAATCATCGTCGAATGGGCCAGTCGCAGGAGAGTCCTTCATCCCCCGCGATTCTTGTGACGCGGGTTCCCTACGGAGTCGTTTCGTTTCTGTTGAGCGGTTTGGTGGGGTTGCTGACGACACTCCCGGCTTGGTGGGAGATGTTCAAAATCGGGGCGACAAACCCCGACGCAAGTCACTTGTTGCTCGCCCCGCCAGCGACAATTCTGGCGATCTGGCATCGGCGACGTGTTTTCAACGAGCTGCGCGGCCGGAATGATTACTCTCCCATTCTGTTAACTCTCGGAATGGCATTGGGGCTGTGGGGCTGGATTGACGATCGCAGATTTCCCTGGCACGTCGCCGCCGTCGTGATCACGATCGGCGCGTTTTTGTGGCCACTTTCCCGCCGGACCGCTCGGGCGCTGCTCCACCCAATCGCAATCCTCCTATTTTGCGTCCCACTTCCGGGAGCGGTCGATTCACTGTTCACCACTCCGCTGACAAAAACGCAACTTCACCTGATTGATTCCGTCGCCTGGCTCACACAACGAGACTGGATCGTCGATGGCCAGGTGATCGTTGTGCATGGCCACGATGTCGCCCTCGAAAAGGGTTGCGCGGGTTTCCGCCTGTTGTGGCCGACAACTCTGGCGGCTTTGACCGCGTCGTGTATTTCCTCACAGTCGTTCCGACGCCGGATAATGATCGTCTGTTCCGCCCCCGTCTGCGCTCTAATCCTCAATTTTCTCCGAGTGCTGGCGACTTTGTACTTGTACGATCTCAACCGGCCCGTCCTCGCGGAACAAGTTCATGACGGCCTGGGATTCATACTGTTGGGACTGGCGGTACTGATTCCCCTCGTGCTGCTGACTCGTGGCAAACGACGATCGATTGTGCCATTGCCTGACTCGGGCGCTTCGCCTGTCACATTGGTGGTGCCGGCACACAGTTCGCAGATGGTCCGGCGACCGCATCGGTTCCGCTGGTGGTGGCCTGCAATTCCCATTCTCTTTGTCTTCTGGCAGCCTGGGTTGGTTCGCCCCGATCCCGCGATGGGGCGGAGGCTCGCCGAGACATTGGGCGACTTTGTTCCCAGTCATTTTTCCGACTGGATTGGTGCTGAAATTCCCTTGCCCGCCGCTCAGGCCGACCGATTGCAAGCCGACCAGACAGTTTACCGGGGATACAAAAACTGGACGACCGCCGAGACGGCGCAGGTACTGATCAGTTTTCATGCCGACGGCAGAACACACCGCGGTCATTCGGCTCCCCGCTGTTATCCTTCCTTGGGATGGACGTGCTTGGCGACCGATATTCGGCCGGTCCAGGTCTCGACCGGAAGTCGAGCGGGAAACGACTATTCGTTTGAGCGTCGTGCGACACCTGGAACTGGGCTGATCGTAACGGAATATGTCGTCGATGGTGGCCGACTGCCCGATTCCGACCGCCCCCTGTGGCGGCGGCTGTTGACCGCCCCGAGAACCGGACTGGCACGAATCCAGATTCTGTTTCCGGACACAGTCGATCGCGGTCGGCGGGAGCAATTTGTCGATCAGATCATGTCGTCGATCGAACCTTGGCTGCAGGCTGTCGCGAACTATCCGGATCTTCTGGAAAAATAGAATCGACTCGGTCTGTATTTCGACGTCGGGAACAGGCCGCATTAGGACGGGGCACTGACCCGTCCGGAGGGCCGGCATCTGCAACGGAACACAATCCGCGATTTCGGGTGGACGAGCCAGCGAGCCGTCCTGCCACGCAAACGTCTGAGTTGGTTGCCATGGTTCCCCATTTTTTTTCCGGCAAGCGGGGTCGTTGAAAAGCAACGTCCTACTTGGTGGCCAGCGAAGCGAGCCACCGTTGAAAATGGCAGTGCCCCCACTGAAATTTGGTTAACTAATTTGTCAATTTGTTAACTTTTGTTTCATAATGACATGGATCGTCTATTTCTGAGGATCCGGAATTTGAAGAATTTGTGTTTTTCGAGAGTTTCTCTGATCCGCTACTGGCCCCGCTCTGGCTTCGCGGGTATTTATCCAACTCATTGCCAAGAAACAAGTTGTGGTATTCAGAATCGCCCGGATGGCGTCCCGTTCAGGGGCAAAAACGGGGTCCAAAACAGTGGGCCTGCGAATTCTCTAGAAAGTCCGGCATTGACTTTGCTCGTGATGGTGGGCAAAGTCTAGCAGCCTGAGCTTGCCAGGGATGCGGACGCAGTTTTTTCAACGATTTCATGTCACTCTCACGTACTGGCCGCCGCAGTTCACGAATCTCTCGACTTTGGTATGTCGTGGGAGGAGGGGCGCTATTGATGGCGGTCGCTGGCGTCTCTGTTGGAGTCTGGCTGCGGTGGGAGCGGGAAGGGGCGATGCGCGAGACCGGCTTGGCCGCCGCGCAACGGGGTGAGTCGGTTCAGGCGGTTCAATCTCTCGGGCACGCACTGCGGTCGAATTCGGACGACGCCGAAGGGTGGGCCGAATACGCCCGAGTCCGAGAGCAGGTTCTGGCTCCCGACCAGGGCCACCTTTCTCAGGCGCTGACCGCGTGGCGGCGCGCTGTCGATCTCGATCCCTCATCAGCCGCCCATTGGCGTGCTTACGCCCGGCTGGCAGCGGGAGCCGGAGACTGGCAGTCCACGATTCGGGCCGGGAAGAAAGCCTGGGAGCTCGACAGCAGCGACGCTGAATCGGCGCATTTGTGGTCCAGTGCCCTGTTGGCGACCCGCAATGCTCCGGAAGCCCAGCTCGTTCTGGAGCAGGGACTTGAAAAACATCCCGACGACTGGCGATTGCTGTCTGATCAGGTGCTTGTGGAGAAGGGCGCGGGCCGGTCCACCGTCGCGATCGCCGACGCGTTGCGTTCCCGATTGGGACGCGAAAACCCTGACGCTCGCTGGCGCGGGGTTTTGGCGCTCGAGGCCCGGATCGCGACGGGTAAAGACGCTGCCGCGCCGTTGTTTCGCGCAGCCGCCGAGTCGGCCCCGGAAGACGCCGACTATCTCCGCTGGTTGATTCCTGGCCTGGATGAGGCGGGGTTGTCGGAATTGGTACTTCCCCTGCTGGCGCGGCAAACAACGGCGCTCAGTGATCCGCGTCTCGAGTTGCTGTTCGCTCGCCGGGCATGGGAGGGGGGGCGTCCCGAGCTGATCGCCCAAAAGTTGAAATCGCGGCAGCCGGTACTCGCAACCGATCCCGAGCTGGCGGCCTTGCGAGCGCTGGCGAAGCGTTCGGTTGAAGGGGACGACGTCGCGAGAAAAGAAGTCGAACGACTTTCGGGCTCCAGTCAGCCAACCACGGGGGAGGCTCTGTGGATCCCCGCTCTGAAGGCGGTTGTGTTTTCCGATACCTGCAACCCGGCGGCCGGTGTCGAGGCGATTGAAGACGCGCTGCGGGTCACCGGATCCGCCCCCGTTTTACATTTCGCACTCGCGGAATGCTGGATGCGCATGGAGGAATACCGGCTGGCGGCACAGGCCGCGAACCGTTGTTCACGGTTCGCGCCGCTCTGGCTGGGGCCCCGTTCGTTAGAGACGGCGGCGTACATTCGGGCCGGCCTGTCCGATGAAGCGTACGGCGCCGCGTTCCGCGCGTTCAGCCTCGAGCCCGATTCTCCCGATGCCGCGCTGGCGTTTGGAACGGCGTGGTTGATGGTCGCCGAACCTGGGGCGTGGGACGGGCCGGGAACGTTGGTCGGACTGCGTGAGTGGCTGGCGATGATCCATCAAAAAGTCCCCGCCAACCGCCGGGACGCGGTCGATGTGCTGCGTATCCAAACGCTGATGCGACTGGGCGACTTTCCCGCCGCCCTGGCCTTGATTGAACAAATTGAAAAGTCCCGCATTTCTCTGTTGGCGGGGGGCGCGGAGATCAAGTTGCTGCGCGCCGAGTACGATCGCCTGTCGCGTGCCGCCGAAAACCCTGACGGCGAAGAGGCACCGCGCGTCGATTCCACCGTGAAATCGCCCATCGTCGCTCCTCCGACAACGGCGCGGGATGATTCGCAATCCGTTCCGTCGGCGATTCGTTGGCGTCTCACCCGAGCGCGCGAGTTGTTGACAACCGACATGAGTGAGAAGACTGCCGCCGAGGCGGCGACGCTGGTTCGCCCGGTCATTGAAAAGATGCCCAAACATCCCGACGCGCACCTGCTGGCGGGGTTGGCACTGGCCCGAATGCACGATCGAAGAAAGGCGTCGGAACATTTCCTTCAGGCGATCGAAGGAGACTGGCGACGCGGGACCGACGCGATGCGTCTGGCGCTCGCCTGCCGAACCGAGGGCAACTGGACCGACGCTGGAGAACTGGTGAGAATGTGGGTGTCGGCGACGCGCCTGTCAGAACGTCTGGCGACGGAACGCCGGTTTCGGTTGAAGGATGGAAAGGCAGAACAGAACGGGGGAATTGAAGATCCGGCGAAGATGAACGACAGCGTGGTGTTGCGGTTGTTGGTGCTGGCCGAATTGTCCGACCTGGTACAAGATTTTGAGTTGTCTGAGGCGGCGTACCGCGAGTTGTTACGGATCGACCCCGACGAGCATGTCGCGCTCAACAACCTCGCGATGCAGTTGCTCAACCGACCTGCCGAGCGTGAGGAAGCGTTGAGAATGGCCCGACGCGCGTTGGAACTCTCTCCCCAAAACGAAGCCTATGCGGATACGCTGGCTCGACTGGAAGCTGGAGCCGGCATGAATTCGAGCGCACCTGTGACTGAGACGGAATCCGGATCCGACGAAAGAAAGTGAACCCGATGTCAAACGAACCGACTGTGCTAATTGTCGACGATGACCAAGATGCTGCGGAATGGCTGCAATACCTGCTGCAAACCCGGTTCCCGTCGGCGAAGATTGAGATTCGGCTGAACCCGGACGCGTCGGGAACGTACGATATCTTCCTGATCGACAACGACTTTCATGGAACGTGTCTGGCGGCGGATCTGGCACGCGCAATTCGGGCGTCGAATCCCCACGCGCTGATTGTGGCATTTTCCGCCTATCTGGATCGGCAGACGTTGAAACAGCTCGTCAATCTGGGGTGTGACGGTGCCTGCGACAAGAGCGATCCGAACGACGTGGAGCGGATGTCGCAGATCATTTCCGCGTTCGTCGAACGCAGCAAAAAGTAGCCTGCGGCGCAGTCGACTGGTTTTCTGGGAGCGGTCCGATCGATCGGCGATCTCTTGCGCCAGTGGAATCAACGCCTTGAGACCGGCCACGCGATCATTGGCGTGCCCCCCACCGCACCTGCTCCACCTCCGGCAAGTGTGCCGAAACCCGGAAGTTGAGTGCCCGTCCCGGCTGTTTCACCGAGACGAGCGAAGGCAAATTTGTTGCCCAGGCCAGTCGGGTGAGGTGATTTTGGCGCGCGCCGCGTTATGATAGCTCACCGGAGCCATTTCCGGCCCGACTCCTGGAGTTTGGGTTTTCCGGAAATGGTGCGAGTCACCAGAGCTGCTAGCACAAGGCGAAACATCGATGAAGGGGGTCGTGTTCACGGAGTTTCTGGACTTTGCCGACGGTCGATTGGGGGCGAGCGTTGTGGAATTGGCATTAGCCAACTGCGACCTGAAATCGGGGGGGGCGTACACTGCGGTTGGAACCTATGACCATGCGGAACTTGTGGCGATTTTGACGGAACTCTGCCGGCAGACCGGGCACTCTCCCAACACGCTGCTCCGGGATTTTGGCGAACATCTGTTCGCGACACTGGCGCGGGGATATCCGGTTTTGCTCGAAACCAGTACCGACTCGTTCTCCCTGCTCGAAAAAGTCGAAGGGGTCATTCACGTCGAAGTCCGCAAGCTGTACCCCGACGCCCAGTTGCCGACCTTCAAACACGAGCGATTGGGACCGCACGAACTGGTTCTCGATTACCATTCAGAACGGGCGTTCGGTGATCTCGCCGAAGGGCTGTTGCGAGGTTGTTTCGCGCATTTCAAGGAATCGGTGGAAATGACTCGGGAGGAGGCCGCGGGAAGCGGCGGCACCCAGATCCGGTTCCATCTGAAGCGGAATTGACCTGGCATGGACGAAACCGAGCTGCTCAAACGCCGTATCGATCGCGAGCGTCGGGCACGTACCGAAGCCGAACTGCTGCTGGATGCGAAGAGTCGCGAACTCTACGAGACCAACGAACGGCTGCGCGGGTTGAATGAATCGCTCGAGCAGCGGGTGAAGGACCGGATGCAGCAGTTGTCTGAAGCGAATGTCCGGCTTCAGGCGGAGATTGAAGAACGGAATCGAACCGAGGCCCAACTGCGGTTGACGCAATTCACCGTCGACCGGGCGGGCGACGCGATTTTCTGGATCGATTCCACCGGGCGGTTCGTCTACGCCAACGACGCCGCCTGCCGACTGTTGGGGTACCATCGCGAAGACGTTCTGACGCTGCGGGCGTACGAGGTCGAACTTGGCCTCACGTCCGATCGCTGGAACGAACACTGGAATCAGTTGCGCGAGCGCCCCACGACCACGCTCGAGGCTAGACTGATCAACAGTTCACGTGACGTCTTTCCCGCCGAGGTGACGGCGAGCTTCATTGACTTTGGCGGACGGCGCTATTTGTGCCAGCATGTTCGCGACGTTTCCGAACGGAAGGACAATGAACGCAGGCTTCGGCAGGCGCGGATTAGATTCGAGACGCTGATCAACAGCCTGCAAGGGGGGGTGCTGGTCGAGGATGAAGCACGCTCGATTGTGCTGGTGAATGAGTCGTTTTGCCGAATGTTCAACATCCCCATCGTGCCGAACCTGCTGGTGGGGTTCGATACCCGCACGACCTGCGGCGAGTTGCGGGCGGCATTCGACGCGCCACTGGAATTTCAAAAGCGAATCGAACAGATCATCGATAAACGGGAGGTGGTCGCGTCCGAGCAATTGCGACTACTCGACGGGCGAATTCTGGAACGCGACTATGTTCCGATCTTTTTTGACCGCAACTACCTGGGCCACTTGTGGCACTATCGCGACATCACCGTCGCCCAGCGAACGCACGAGATTCTTGAACAGACCCTTTACGATACTGCGGGGCGCACGGGGGGTGAATTTTTTGATTCCCTGACGGCGTCGCTGTCGCGCGTCTTGAGTGTGAAGTGGGTCGACGTGTTCGAAATCGGTCGCAAGGGAACCCGGCAATTGGCCGCCTGGCCCCGAGAGGATGGGAATCGCCTGGGCCTGGATGCGATCCTTGCACGAACCGAGCAAACGGAACCGGACGATTGCCTGCTGGCGGCACCTCTCCGCGACTCGGACGGTGAGATTCTGGGTTGGCTGTCGATCCACGATGACCGTCCGATTCGTGATCGGGGTCTCGCCGACACAGCCCTGCAGATGTGTGCCGAGCGGGCAGGGGCCGAATTGCGCAGGATGCGTGCGGAAGCCGAGAATACCCAGCTCGCCGTCGTTGCCGCCCGCACCGACAACGCGGTCGTCATCACCGATCTGCTGGGGCGGATTGAATACGTGAACGAAGGGTTCGTTCGCATGACCGGCTACACGCGGGAAGAGGTCTTGGGACGGACCCCGGGTTCGTTTCTGCAGGGACCGGAGACAGATCCAGTAACGATCGACTACATGCGTCGCCAGGTTCGCGCGGGCTCTGGGTTCCGTTCCGAGATCCTCAACTATGCGAAATCCGGACGGAAGTACTGGGTCTCGATCGAGGCACAACCGATTCTCGACGCCGAAGGCCGCCATACCCAGTACATGGCGATCGAGTCCGACATCACCGACCGCAAACGGCAGGAGATGCGGTTGCAGATGCAAAGTGAGGTTCTCGAACAGGTCGCCACCGGCCTACCCCTGCAAGAGATTCTCGACACGCTCTGCAAACTGGTCGAAATGTTTGTGAAACATTCGTCATGTACTGTTCTTTCGGTCGACGATGACGCCCGCCTGCTGAACCTGATTGCGGCCCCCAGTTTCGATCCCGAGGAAGTCAAGAAGGGACATTCATTTGAACTGGTGCCCGGTCATGGGTCGGCCGTAGCGAGTGTCCTTGAAAACCAACCCATTTATGTCGCGGACTGCCACAACGATCCCCACTGGGCGCTGGAGCGCGACTTGGCGAAGAAATACAACCTGGCCGCCAGTTGGGCGCATCCCATTCGCGCTGAGCAGGACGTGTTGGGGGCGTTCGCGATCACACGAACCGTCGCGGGGGCACCAGGGGCCGACCAGTTGGTGATGCTGGAGATCGGCTCGAACCTGGCCGGCATCGCGATGAAACGTCACCGAGACGCCTCGGCCCTGGAAAAGGCCGTTCATCGCGCTGAGTCGGCCAGTCGCGCCAAGAGTGAATTCCTGGCGAACATGAGCCATGAATTGCGCACGCCGTTGACCGCGATCACCGGTTACGCCGACCTGCTGTCATCTGCCGAAAATCGCAGTGATCGCGACGCCCGCTGGGCCCGCCAGATTCTGCGCAGTGCCCAGCACCTGGGGATGCTCCTCGATGACCTGCTCGATCTCTCGAAAGTTGAAGCGGGTCGGCTGACTGTCGAACACCGGCCGTGCGATCTCGTCGCGATTGTCGAGGAGGTTTCCAGTCTGTTTCGTCCCCGGGCCACCGAGAAACTTCTCGGCTTCAGTGTCCAGCACGGCCCGGGTCTTCCCCGTCGGATCCTGTCCGACCCGACCCGATTGCGGCAGATTCTCACCAATTTTGTTTCCAACGCGATCAAGTTCACCTCGCGTGGCGATGTCCACGTCGCGGTTGACCTTGCAAAGGCTACTACTGAAGAGGACAAGCCCGAGTTGCGGATCAGCGTCACCGACTCGGGGGTCGGGATGAATTCCGAACAGATCGCGTTGCTCTTTCAGCCGTTTCAGAGAGTGCATCGCGACACGTTGCAAGTCGGGGGCACAGGGCTGGGCCTGGCGATTTCAAAGCGGCTTGCCGAGTTGATGGGTGGGCGGATCGAAATCGAATCGACCCCGGAGATCGGTACGAAGTTCACATTCGTATTCCCGATGGAGCAGGCACCGGAGAGTGAGCTGGAGCATTCGACCTTGTCGGCCGGGCTGGAACGCCCGTCGGGAATTGCGGGAGCGGTCGATACCGGGCGGAATCTGCAGGGACTCAAAGTGCTGGTTGTCGACGACAACAACGACAACGTGTCGATCTTCACCCATCTGCTGGAGCCGCTGGGAGTCCACGTCACAGTCGCCACCAACGGACAGCAGGCGGTTGATACGGTGGAAGCCTATCTCGTCGCCGGAAATCCATTTCAGGTGATCTTAATGGATATGCAGATGCCAATCCTGGATGGATTTCAGGCCACGGCATTGCTGCGGAAACGGGGGGTGAAGACTCCTGTGGTCGCCCTGACCGCATTCGCCATGCCGGCGGATCAGGAACGCTGCAGGCAGGCGGGATGCGACCTGTTTCTCGCGAAACCGGTCCGTCGCCAGACCCTGGTGGCGACCCTGGTTCAGGCCGCCGACTTGGCGGCGCGTCTCTCCGACACGGCGGCGCTGCAAGCCGAAGTGAACGCGTCACGCCCCATGGTGATCGAGCGGCCGAATTCCATCTCCATTCACTACGGAGAACAGGTCATAGCGACCGACGCGACGCCAACCCCAGCAACCGCGCTGGACACGCCGCTTCTCACGGAGAAAGCCTCTCCACCCCCCGCGACCGAAGCCTTTATTCGCCTTCTCGCACAGTATCGCAACTCACTGCGGCGCTATCTCAAATCGATCGAGGAAGCGGAAGCGAATGGCGACACCGACGAAATCAGCCGCACGACTCATCGTTTGAAGGGAACTGGAACCAACTACGGATTCCCCAAGATCACGGAAGTCGCGGGCGCGTGTGAAGATCGTCTGCGGTCTGGAGGCACAATGAAAGACATCCAGGCCGATTTGTCAGTTCTCAAGCGACTGATGCGAGAGGTGATTGGTGATTGACGCCACGGCCCAAGTCACTTGGTTGCGGAAGCCGATTGAGTCAAGACTTGGAGAGCATCCCGCGTACTGTCCGAATTCTCGCAGGCGAAGATCCGGCACATTACGATAAAAGGTCGAACCAAAAGTTTTTTCGGCAAGTCCGGACACCCTGGGACGAATTCTTGGGTAAGATGTCTGTCGCACACCGGTGTCACCTTCCGTGACTTCAACCGGTTTTGAAACGGCCTCCAACCCGCCGCCATGAACTCATCTCCCGCCATCGTTGTCGAAAACCTCGAGAAAACCTATCGAGACGGCCTGATTTTCCGGAAGTCGATCCAGGCGCTGCGGGGGGTCTCGCTCGAGGTCGCGCGGGGGACGATATTCGGACTGTTGGGTCCGAACGGCGCCGGCAAGACCACGCTGATCAAAGTTTTGATCGGAATCGTCCGCAAGTCGAACGGGTCGGCCCAACTGCTGGGGTTCCCCGCCGGCGATCGACGGGGCCGGCGCAGGGTGGGGTATCTGCCGGAAACTCACCGCATTCCCCGTCACCTGAACGCGTACAACGCACTCGAATACTATGGGAGCCTGAGTGGCATGTCCCCCCGGCAGGTTCGCAGCAAGCGGGACGGGTTGCTGGAGACTGTGGGATTGAAGGGCTGGGGTTCCACGTCGGTCACCAAGTTCAGCAAGGGAATGCAACAGCGATTGGGACTGGCGCAGGCGATGCTGCATGATCCGGATTTGCTGATCCTGGATGAGCCGACCGATGGCGTCGACCCGGTCGGACGGAGCGAAATGCGGGAGGTGTTGCGGCGGTTGAAACAAGAGGGAAAGACGGTCTTCATCAACAGCCACCTGTTGCAGGAAATCGAATTGGTCTGCGATCGCGTCGCGATCATGGACAAGGGGAAAGTGATCAAGTCAGGGTTGATCGAAGAGATCACCCGCCGCCGGGAAGCGGGGCTGGACATTCTGGTGGTGGGGGAATCTCAAACGGTCTGGCAGGTCTTGAAGGACCATGACGTCGAATCGGTCGCTCCCCAGTCGGAAAACCGATTGCGGTTGTCGTTGCGAATCCGCGAGCAGGGACAGCTCGACTCGGCCATTGACGCGCTGCGGGGTGCGTCGATCAGCATTCTCGAAATCGTCCGCCGGCGCGACACGCTGGAAGAGGCGTTCCTCCAAATCATGAAGACCAAATGAGACCCTATCTGGGGATTTTGAAGGACTCGTTCCGTGAAGCGCTCGCGTCGCGGGTGTTGTGGATCCTGCTCGTTCTGGCGACGCTGTTTCTCTGCCTGATCGCGCCATTCGGACTCAGCGAGCAGAAGGCGAAACAGTTCGCCCGCAATTCGGTCACGCGCTGGGGCGATCTGGCGGCGAAACTGGTCGAACAGGGGACGGCGGAGACTCCATCGCCGGCCAAACAGCTCTGGAAGCGTCTGCCCGACGATGTGCAGGGGGCTTTGAAGGAAGCGGTCGCCGAGCCGGGGGGAGAGTTTCCCTTTCGTGTCGCGGCGCGCGTCCTGGACGAATTCAATCAGGCGATCACCGATCGCGGACTCTATTCCGCCGCCGACTGGGAAGGAGTCACGCTTTCCGACGAGGCTCAAAAACTGCGGGCGCAAGGGGTCGACAAACTATCGACTGATGACTTGGCCCGGTTCAACCGACTGCTGATCGAAGGGGTGTTTCCAGAAGAAATTCCGCGTAACAACAGCACCGACACCAACGTGACGTACCTGTGGTGGACACTGGGAGGAGGGTTGCCTCTGACACGCGCGCAGCTCACGCCGATCCTCCGGTTGTTCGTCACGGGAATCGTCAACGTGGTGGTGGGGGCGCTGGGCGGGTTCGCGGCGATTCTGGTGACCGCGTCGATGATCACACAGACGTTTGAGGCCGGTTCGATTGATTTGCTGCTCAGCAAGCCGGTCTCCCGCTCGCTGGTGTTTTTGACGAAGTTCCTGGGGGGTTGCGTGTTCATCGGACTGAACGCGTTGTACTTCATCGCCGGGATGTGGCTGGTGATGGGATTGCGGTTCGATCTGTGGATTTCCAAACTGTGGTGGTGCATCCCGGTATTCCTCTTCATGTACATCGTGTTTTATTCCGTCTGCGCCCTGGCGGGGGTTGTGTGGCGGAACACGATTGTGGCTATTGTGTTGACAATCGCCTTCTGGGGGGTGGGATACGTGGTTCTGATCGTCAAGTCAACGATGGAAGTCTGGGCGATGAACCCCAAGCGGATGATCCAGTTGACGGCCGTCGGCGAGTCGCGTATCGGAGTCACCGAACGTGGTCAGGCGCGCGAATGGAACGCCACAGAGCAACGCTGGGACGACGTTTTCACCGTACCAGGCGAGCAGCGTCGCGTGCCGCCGGTGGCACCGGCTCCCCAGATGATTGGCCCGGTATACGACAGCACGCATCGCCGGCTGTACGCGATCCAGATGCCTCCGCAACAGGGGCGTCGCGGCTTTCAGCTCTTCCCCCCCACCATCAGCCTGCATTACGCCGAGCCGGGTGATGGCTGGATGCGCAAGGATGGTCCGCCGACCCCCGCGGGAACGCGAGCTCTGTTCATCGACCAGAACCAGCGGTTATTGGCGGTCGCGACCGACGGTGTGTTTCGGCTCGAAGAGCCGGCGGACAAACCACTTTCCAAGAAGTCTGGGAAATTCCTATTCCTGGGGCCGCAGCCCCGCCTGAAACTCGGGAACGACAGCACGGCGTCGTTCGATCCCGCGTCCGGCTGTGTCGCGACGTTTGCGGGAGGCGAACTGACGCTGTTGGAACCGAACTCCGAGGGAAAATACTCGCAGCGGGCGCAGACAAAGATCGACGACAAAAAGAAGGCCCGCAAAGGAATGTGCCTGGCCGTCGAGGGGGGCGTGATTGTCGCGCTGGAAGATGGCCGGATTCTGGTCCGGGAGTCGACCGATCTTTCCCCCCGACACGAATTCCACCCCAACTGGTGGGACGCGCCCCATCTGATGTCGGTCTCTCCCGACGGTCACTGGGGGGCGATCGTTTTCCACGGCGGAGACCTGTGGATGTACGACGCCCGGCAGAAACGAGAGGTACCGCTTCCGGTGTCAGGACAGGGAAGCGTGTCGGCGGTCGCGTTTGATGGCCCGAACCATATTCTGGTGGTCGACCGCGAGACGCGTGTCACGCGGTATCAACTCGATCCGTTCAAAAAAGAATCGGCTGCCGCCGCACCACTGGAACTGGTCGACATGGCGTACCACTACGGCGTTCAGCCTCTTTACGCGGTGGTCCGTAAGCCGGTCGAACTCAATAACGTCACCACATGGCTGTTGACGGAATCGGATCAGAATTCGGACGACGACGCGGAATCGGAAGAAATTGAGGAGTCCCGAACAAAACTCGACGCCTGGGGAACGCTCAAACACAGTTCGGCGTTCGTTATCATCGTTCTGGGAGTGACGTGCTGGTATATCAGCCGAAAGGATTTTTGAAGCCCGGAGTTCCGCCAAAGCGACGGCCACCGCAGCCTGGATTTCAATCCCCGCGAGCGTCCCTCAAACAGGTTCAACAATTCGCAGCCCTGCCAGACACAGGGCTCCCGGATTCGGTTTTTCTCAAGTTCCTGACCCCGTTTGCCCGATGGCCCCGGTATGCCTCCACGCAAACGCCCTCCTCCCGGCTCGACGTTTGAGCCGACCCGCTACGACAATCCCACGAGCCATCTCGATCCGTTCCTGAAATACCTTCAGGCCGAAGCGGGAATGGCCGCCAATACCGTCACGGCGTACCGTTCGGACCTTGAGCAGTTCTTCGAGTGGTTTGTCACGCAAGCCCCGAAGTCGCTCGCGGAGGTCGACCTGCACGTGTTGTCAAAGAATTTGCAGCACCTGCAGGAACGGGGACTGGCCGCCTCGTCGATCGCCCGGCATCTCGTCTCGGTCAAAATGTTCTTCCGCTACCTCGTGCTGGAAGGGGTGATCAAGGAAAGCACGGCCGACCTGTTGAACTCGCCGAAACTGTGGCAGCATCTGCCGCACGTGATGAGTCCCGACATGGTGAACCGCCTGCTCGCCGCCCCGGGGCCAGGAGACCGTTACATGCTGCGTGACCGGGCGCTGCTCTCGGTCCTGTACGCCACCGGCTGTCGTGCGTCGGAAGTCGCCGGCCTGACTGTGCGCGACGTGCATCTCGATGAGAGTTACTGCCGTTGCATTGGGAAAGGGAACAAAGAGCGACTGGCGCGGCTGAATCCGGTCGCGCGGCTGGCGCTGGAGGCGTATTTGCAACACGAACGCCCCTTGCTCGCCGGCTTCCGGCAACCCGAGGCTCTGTTCATCAGCCGGACCGGGCGGCCCTTGAGCCGCATCATGATCTGGAGTCTCGTCAAAAAATACGCCCGCCGGGCGGGGGCGAGCGGGGATGTCAGTCCCCACACCCTCCGTCACAGCTTTGCGACGCACATGCTCGCCGGAGGTGCTGAACTGCGCGCCCTCCAGGAACTGCTGGGACACGCCAGCATCGCGACGACGCAGATCTATACGCACGTCGAACATTCGCGACTCAAGGCGATCCATGAGGAATGTCATCCCCGCGGCTGAGAGTCGCGATTGCGGGGCCGGGGGCAGAACGCGCAGTTGGAAGTCGCCCGCCGCACCGTGGTACAGTAGCCCTCGTTCCCAAGCTCTGCTTGGGAACGCATCGTCCGAAGCTCTGCTTCGTGAGCGCATCGCAGAGAGCGTTGACACCGCCACTGAATTGTTTGCCCCCCGAAGCAGAGCTTCGGAAGGGGACGTTCCCAAGAAGACCTTGGGAACGAGACCTTGGGAACGAGGGCTTCGTTCCCACGTCCCCATCCGGCTCACGTCCAATGTCGCGGTTTCGGCCTCGTGGAGTATAATCAGCAATCGCCGCGACCGCTGTGCGGTCTGATCCCACCTCGCGAATCCCTCACCCGCCTCGCGAACTACGTCCCGCGCTACACATCCTTCGCCACTCATGAATCTCGCATCCTCCCCGTTTGGTGGTTTTGGTTCCGCGCTGACCCGTCGGGAACTGTTGTCGCGGTCCGGTACCGGCCTGGCGGCCTTGGGCTTGGCCGGAGTGCTGGGAGACGCGGGGGTGTCCCCGGTGGCGCACGCGGCGGAGGGTTTCAGCAATCCCATGGTACCGCGTTCCGCGCAATTTTCGGCGAAGGCGAAGCACGTCATTCACATTTTTCTGAATGGCGGCCCGTCGCACGTCGACACGTTTGACCCCAAACCGTCGTTGGCGAAGTTCGCCGGGCAGAACCTGCCCAACGAAAACCTGCGAACCGAACGGAAGACCGGAGCGGCGTTTCCCTCTCCGTACAAGTTCGAAAAGTACGGCCAGTCGGGACTGGAGGTCAGCGAGATCTTCTCGCATGTGGGGAAGTGCGCCGACGATCTGTGCGTCATCCGCTCGATGCACGCGAACGTCCCGAATCACGAGCCGTCGCTGATGCTGATGAACTGCGGCGACGAAACGCTGGTCCGCCCCAGCATGGGTTCCTGGGTGACGTATGGGCTGGGGACCGAGAACCAGAACCTGCCAGGGTTCATCGCGATGTGCCCCAGTGGTTATCCAATCAAAGACGCCGAGAACTGGCAGTCGGCGTTTCTTCCCGGGGCGTATCAGGGGACGTACATCGACTCGCAGCACACCGCGATCGACAAGTTGATCGCCAACGTGCGGAACCCGTCATTGACCATGGCGCAGCAACGCCGACAACTCGACCTGGTGCAGGAACTCAATCGTCGACACGCCGAGAAACGGCATCACGAAGGACCGCTGGAAGCACGGATTCACTCGCTGGAACTCGCCTACCGCATGCAAATGGAGGCGACCGACGCGTTCGATATCCAGCAAGAGCCGAAACACATTCTCGAGATGTATGGAACCGGGACACAAGCCCGCCAGATCCTGGTGGCGCGCCGACTGGTCGAGCGCGGAGTGCGGTATGTGCAACTTTGGCACGGCGCGGGTCAACCGTGGGACAATCACGACGACATCGAAGTGAACCACCGTCGGCTCGCCGGTGAGTGCGACAAGGCGATCGGCGCGCTGTTGGTCGATCTCAAGCAGCGGGGACTGCTGGACGAGACGCTGGTGATCTGGGGGGGGGAGTTCGGTCGGACGCCGACGGTGGAACTTCCTCAGCCCGGGGCGAACGCCGGCAAAATCAACGGCCGCGATCACAATCACCACGGGTTCACGCTGTGGCTGGCGGGGGGCGGTGTGAAAGGGGGCTACGTTCATGGGGCGACCGATGAATTCGGTTTCGCCGCGGTCGAAAACAAAGTCCATGTGCATGACCTGCATGCGACGTTGCTGCAACTGTTGGGATTCGACCACACCCGGCTCACCTACCGCTTCGCCGGCCGCGACTTCCGACTGACCGATGTCCACGGTACCGTGGTACCCGAATTGATCGCCTGACGCGCCTTCCCGATCACAAGAATCCCGCTCGTAAGTCGCGCGGATTATTGACTCAAACAAGCCGTCCCCGATACGTTCGACCCTAGAGTTTGACTTCTACTCGCGAAGGGTAGACCGGATCCACCGAACTGGCGATGAACGCCACCCCCAGCGCCGCTGTGCGCCGGGGGTGGCGTTTTTTTTCGTCCGTTCACATCTCCTGCCACCCGGAAGATGATGCAACGCCGTAGTTTCTTTCACTGGGCCTCGGCCATGCTGAGTGGTGCCTATCTGGCGCTGCTGGCGGTGCCGGGCGTTGGGTTTCTGACCGAACCGTTCCGTCGAAAATCCAAATCCTCCAAGTCGCGAAAACTCGTTCGCGTCAAAGATCTCGAAGTGGGTGTCCCCCGCCGGGTCGTGTTGCGCGACCAGCGGACGGATGCCTGGACGAAATACGCCGAGGGAACCATCGGTGCCGTCTGGGTGGTCCGCACGGGGGAATCGCAGGTCGACGTGTTTTCGGTCGTCTGTCCGCACCTGGGGTGTCCCGTCGACTATGTCGCGGAAGAGAAGCAGTTCTTCTGCCCGTGTCACGCGGCGAGTTACGCCGCGAATGGAACGACAATCGCCGGCCCGCAAAAACGCGGTCTCGACCGGCTAGAGTCCAAGATTGAATCGGTGGGTGGCGAGCCTTGGGTGAGCATCGTCTTCGCGAAATTCGAACCCGGAATTCTGGAGCAGGTGCCCCTTGTCTAAGGTCCTCGACTGGCTGGATGACCGGACCGGTTATCGTGGCTTGCTGCATGCCCTGGTGTTGTTGAATTTTCCCGTCAGCAAGGCAGCCAGTTGGCGGTACGTCTGGGGAGGCTCGCTGGCCCTGATGTTTGGCGTCGAGCTGATCACCGGCACGCTGCTGATGACGGTTTACAGTCCGTCCGAGGCAGCCGCCTGGGGAAGCGTGCAGTACCTCGAAACGCAGACCATGTTCGGCTCGTTTGTGCGCGGGCTGCACCATACCACGTCACACCTGATGCTCATCGGCATGGTGATGCACCTCTTGATCGTGGTGGTGAGCGCCGCCTATCGACGGCCGAAGGAAGTGACGTATTGGAGCGGTCTGATTCTCGCCAGTTTGGTGTTCGCTTTGGCGGTGACCGGGAACCCACTTCCCTGGGATCAAAAGGGATACCAGGCGTATCAGATCGAGACCAGTATCGTGGGCACGATGCCGGTTGTCGGACCGACGATGAAGACGCTGTTGATCGGAGGAAGTGAATTCGGCAGTCTTACGCTCACCCGACTGTACACCCTGCATGTGGTGGTGCTGCCGGTGCTGGCGACACTCTTGCTGGTGATTCACTTCTCGCTGGTTCGCCGCGAAAAACTGATGTCGAATTGCGCGACGAAGAGGGGGGGCGATCTGCCGATCGTCGCACTGCCACAGGCTTCGTCCGATGCGGGTTCGCTCCCCTACTGGCCGTTTCAAACGAGCCGCAATCTGTTGGTGTTCTTCATTCTGATGCTGATCGCGACGGGGGTCACGCTGTTCGGGTCGCGGCTGTTTTCCAACCCCGAGGGAATCGCAGCGGATCTGGAACTCCCTCCGAACGAGATCACCTTACAGGCTCCTGCCGATCCCGATTTGCCCTATCTGGCCCGGCCCGAATGGTACGTCCGACCGCTCTACGAACTGCGGCACATGGTTCCGTCCGACCGCGAGGTGCTGGTCACGGGGGCATTGCCATTGGTCATTGTGATTCTGTTGTCACTCGTCCCGTTCTACGACAAAGTGGTCGGACAAACGGGTGGCCGGGGGCTGGCGTCGATCCTGGTGTTGGGACTCATTGGCGGGTCCGCCTCGCTCCTATGGTACGGCTGGAAGAACGATCATGCGGATCCGGCGTTCGCCAAAGCGAAATCGCAGGAGCAGGCGCTTGCCTCCCGCGCGCTGTGGCTGGCCCGCGAAAACGGCGTTCCGCCCGATGGACCGGTCGCCCTGTTGCAAAACGACCCGCGGGTGCGCGGACCATTGGTGTTCGCCGAACATTGCGCCGGCTGCCACACCTGGGACGGACACGATGGCACGGGAAAAGCCAAGCGGGAGCTGGTCGATGGGGTCGAACGTCCTGTCGCGGGGACGGCTCCCGATTTGGCGGGTTTCGGCGGACAAGACTGGTTGTCCGCGTTTCTCAAAGACCCGACGGGGCCGAAGTTTTTCGGTCAGACCGACCAGATCAAGGGGGGCGAACGGATCAAGAATGGAGAGATGCGCAAGTGGCTGGAGGAGAACGTCAAGCCGAACGGACCTTTGGAAGACCGACACGTGCGGGCGGTGGCGGCGCTGATCGCCAAAGAGTCGGGACGCGGCGACGCCAGCGGGTTCTCGGAAGAAGAGTTGAAACTTGGCCAGGAAGTGTTTAGTGGTGACGTGATGAACGCCCAGGGAGAACCGCTGGAATTCGCCCAGTGTTTGCAGTGTCACTCACTGAAGTCGGGCGACCCCGATGGCTCGGGAAGTGGCGGACTGAGTCCCGCTCCTGAACTCGACGGTTACGGTTCGGTCGCCTGGTTGCGGGACTTTGTGCGGAACCCCGGTGAACGGAAGTTCTACGGCAAGAAGAACGTGATGCCCGCATTCGACACCGAGCGGCTGTCCGATCGCGATCTCGATCTGTTACTGCGATGGATGCGGGGGGAATGGGCGAAACCGGAGGTTCAGAAAAACGCACCTTGACCTGATCGCCAATCCGGGATATCACGCTCGGCCCCTCCCCTTGTCCGCGCCCCCCTCCCTCGTCGGGAATCGCGTACAAGGCCTCCTCCGATCGCATGAATTCCTGGTCAACACTTGCCGCCCCAGTGCGAAATCTGCTCGCGCAGATGCCGCCACAATGGCGTTATGCGCTGTTGGCGGCCGGGGTGGCGTGTGTCGTGGCGGTAGGTTGGTTGTGGTCTCAGGAGGACGCGACCGCCGACAAGCCGTTGTTTGGCGGCAGGGTGTTTGTGGCCGCCGAGTTGCGGACGGCACAGGGGACGTTGAAGCAGGCTGGGGTGAACGGTCTGCGTGTTTCGGGGGGGCGGATCTTCGTGCCCGCCGATCAGTGCGCACGGTGTGAATCGCTGCTCTCTCATGACGCCAATGGCAAGTCGTCGTTTGGCGAGCATTACGAAAAGGCCCTCAGTCAGTCGGCGTGGCCGGTCAGCGAGAGCCATCGTCAGGAACTGATGGACTCGGCACGCGCCAATGAACTCATTGAGATGTTCAAGGCCGACCCGAACATCGCCGACGCCCGACTGATGTGGAACCGCGCGAAACGCCGCACGTTTTCAAGCGAAGGACGCACGACGGCCGTTCTGGGAATCACTCCGCGGGCGGGAAAGGCCGTCTCACCAGAACTCGCCGAGTCGTTGAAGACCGCTGTCGCCAGTGCGTTTGGACTCGCGACCGCGGACGATGTGACGCTGATCGAGCATAGTCCCCAGGGGGCGAAACTCGTCCGGACGGCATCGGCTGAGCAAGACGACACCCTGCATGCCGCTGGCTTTCGCGCGAGCGACCTGAGGCCACCACAGGAACTCGAACCGACCGCCGCGAGTGTCGAGTCGGAACTGTCTCAAAAACTCGCCTGGATTCCCGAAGTTTCGATTCAGATCACGGAGCGCGAGTCGCGGTCGGCTGGATCAAAGTACTTCGTCACGGTTGAGATTCCCCCGGCGGTGACACGTTCCTTGGCGGGACGTTCGCCTCGATCCGCCCGGCCTCCCGCACCGGGTGAAAAACCCCGCCCGACACGAATCGACCTCCGCCGCAAGGTCGAGCAGATCGTCCTGAAGACACTCTGCCTGGAATCGGGCTTCAGCACGAAGGATGTCGTGCGCATCGTGTTTCGGGGAGAAACCACCGGCGAATCTGCCTCGGCCAGCGAAACAGAAGTGGCCACACAGCAGATCATGGCCTGGCTGCAAACCTGGCCGGGCGCACTGGTGGGGCTGGCGACTCTGCTGGCGATTGTCTGCACACTTCCCCGAATCGCGCGACGTGGTTCCTCTCCAGAAGTGCCAGCTTCCGACGCTTCATCTGCGGGCGATGCGGACGGTCGATTGACTAATGACGACGCCGATTCGCGCGATTCAACGGCGGACCCAGCAAATCACCATAGTCCCGACGATTCAGGTCTGGATCTGACGGAACTGGCCCAGAATTCCGTCTCCCTAGAGCGGGGATCCACCGCCCGGGCGGATGAACAGGTACCTCATGCCCCACGCGAATTCGCTATGCTGCACGATTGTTCTGCCGATGAATGGCGGACTCTGCTGCGGGACGAACCGCCCCAGGCGATCGCGGTCATCCTCTCGCGACTGCCGCCGGCACAGTCGGCATTCGTGTTGCGGCTGATGCCCGCCGGCGTGCGGCTCGATATCGTCCGCCGAATGGCGACACTCGACGCTCCATCCCCCACGGTTCTCGCCGAATTCGCCAGTGTGCTGGAAGAACGCCTGAGAACCCTTCGGCGATCGCGTCTCGACGCGGCCCGCGACATTTCAGCCGATTCCACACTGCCGCCATCGGCCCGGGTGAATGAACCGAGTTCGCCGATTTTAGAAACGCTCGGCCGCGACACGTCGCGTCGTGTCGCAACTCCCCAATCCATTCCCCAAGCGGAATTTCACGACCTGCGAATGTTGGATGACGGATCGTTACGCGAGCTGTTCGCCTCATTCGATCTGGAACACTGGGCGATTGCGCTCAAAGGGGCGGATGATTCCATTGTTACGAAACTGCGTGACAGTCTGACGTCGGCGGACGCGCTCGCGCTTCAGAGTGCGCTGGACCAACTCGGCCCCGTACGACTGGCCGACGTAGACGCGGCCCAACGGGCGATCGCCCATGAACTGACTCCCCTGCGCTGGCGCGGCCGACGCACGAATCGCCAGCGCGCGATGGAAGAAACGGCGACATGAGCCTGTTGCGAACCCCCGCTCGAATCATCAAGGGACCGTCGCCACTCGGTTCCGACGCCGCGGCGCTGCAATACACCGATCTGAAACGGCAATGCACCGATCTTGTGACATCAGCCCGGGTCGAGGCAGAACGGTTGCTGGAGGCGGCTCGCGCCGAAGCAGATGCGCTGCGCCATCAGGCAACAGAAAAGGGGTATGCGGCCGGTTGCGCCGCCGCCCATGAAACGATGCAACAGGAGATCGAACGCCGCGCCGCGCTGCGGTCGGTCGACGCCGCCCGGGAGCAGGTCGGACCGTTGCTGCACGCGGTGGATGACCTGCTGACGAAACTGACGGTGGAACGGGAACAATGGGTGGCCCGATCGGAAATCCAGGTGATGGAACTCGCGGCGGCGATGGCAGGCCGCATTGTGCGCGCCGAACTGACAGCGCGGCCCCATCTCGCGGACGGCATGTTGCGAGACGCGCTGTCACTCGCGGCGGGCATTCCCCAGGTCTCTCTGCGGGTGAATCCGTGCGACGTCTCGCTTGTTCAGGGAACCGGTTCGCGACAGGCGTTGAACCCGGGCTGCCGGATTGTGGTCGATCCGTCGATCGCTCCGGGCGGGTGTTTTGTCGAGTTGGCGTCGGGATCGATCGACGCGCGCGTCGAGACTCAATTGGCGCGAATGGTCGCTGAACTGACCGGGGAGTGAGCGACATGTCAACCGCTGTACTCAACACCCCCTCGATTGGCTGGGCCAGTCAACTGGCGCGCGTCGTTCCCTATGGATTGTCGGGAAGTGTCTCGAGACTTTCCGGCCTGGCGGTTTCCGCTACCGACTTCCCCGCGCCGCTGGGCGCGTGGTGCCAGATCGATCGCGATGGCGCGAGTCCCCTGAAAGCCGAAGTCGTTGGTTTCCGTGATGAGGAAACAATCCTCCTGTGTGAGGCGGATCTGGCAGGAGTTCGCCGGGGAAGTCGCGTCTCATTGACCCGGTCGGCCCCGACACTGCGTGTGGGTGAGGGACTGTTGGGGCGGGTTCTCGACGGCTCTGGCCGGTTGCTCGATGGGGGCACGCCGCCGCGACTTACGGACCGGGTGTCGTTCGTTCCGGAAGTCACTTCGCCGCTCAATCGCCCGCGAATCGAGTCTCCGCTCTCGACGGGGATACGCGCGATCGATGGCTTTCTGTCCTGCGGTGTCGGTCAACGTCTGGGAATTTTCGCCGGTTCGGGCGTGGGAAAAAGCGTGCTGTTGGGCCAGATCGCCCGGCGCAGCTCCGCCGACGTGAACGTGGTTGTTCTGATCGGCGAACGTGGCCGTGAAGTCCGGGAGTTTCTGGAGGAGAATCTCGGACCCGAAGGAATGACGCGGTCGGTGGTGATCGCGGCGACCAGCGATGAATCGCCCCTGATTCGCCGGCGCGCCGCCAGCGTGGGAACAGCGGTCGCGGAGTATTTTCGGGATCTGGGCAAAAATGTGCTGCTGGTTGTCGACAGCATCACTCGTCTCGCCCTCGCGCAGCGGGAAATCGGTCTGGCGGCGGGCGAACCACCTGCGACGCGTGGCTATCCCCCCAGTGTCTTCGCGCTGTTGCCCCGGATTCTTGAACGCAGCGGCCGAACGAATTCTGGCAGCATCACCGGCCTGTATACCGTGCTTGTTGAAGGGGATGACCCGAACGAACCGATCGCCGACGCGGTGCGTGGAACGCTCGACGGACACGTGGTGCTGTCTCGCAAACTTTCGCATGAAGGCCATTTCCCCGCGGTCGACATTCTGGCAAGTCTCAGCCGGGTGATGAGCGACATTGTACCGGGGGACCACAAGCACGCGGCCGGTGTCATTCGCAAACTCCTGGCGGCATACCATCAGGCGGAGGATCTTATTTCGATCGGGGCGTATCAGTCGGGGAGTCAGCGCGCGGTCGATCTGGCGATCGCGCACCGGCAGGAGATCCTGTCGTTTCTCTGTCAGGAACGCGATGAGTGGACCAACTGGGGTGAACTTCAGCGATGGTTGCTCACGCTCGCCGACCGCTGCGCGGCGTTCTAATTTCCAGTTCACCCCGGTTCCGAATGTTGTCTTTCCATTCGCGGAGTACCGGCACACCGCATCGCACTTCCTGACCCGTTCCTACAAGACACCACCATGTCTCCCGCCCGCCTGCACAGTCTGATCCGGATCCGAAAATCCGAACGAGACCAGCGTGTTCAGGAACTGGCAGTGGCGAGTCGGCATCACTCCCGACTTCTGGCAGACGAACATTCGCTGCGGCACGAACACGCGCAGGCGGTGGCGGCCGCCCGACAGAGCGAGCAGACCGACTTGATCGACGTTCGGGCGCTTGCCGCTCACCGGGCCCACGTGACTCAACTTCTCGCCGCGATTGAAGGAATGGCGGTCGAACTCGAGGCGGCGGCGCGCCGTGTAGAGGGGGAGCGCCAGCGGGTGGTCGTGGCGGACCAGAAACTCCAGATGCTGGAGCGGTTGCGCGAAAAGGAACAGGCAGAAATCGATCGCCAAGTCGCGCGACGCGCGCAATTTGAACTGGAAGACGCCTGGGGAGCGCGTAACCCGCCTTCAACTCGCAGTGAATGAGGCACTACGGCTATTCTACGGCGATCGTCCACGATGGAAAAGAGTCCCCTGGAGCGTTCGCAGTCAGCTACCAGCGCCGGGGGATCGCGAGAGATTTTGCCGAGACGTGGTTCAATTGAAAATTGAACCACGTCTCGAACAGGACGACCAATCGGTTCCGTCTGGAATTCCAGCATCCGTCAACCAACGGAACTCTAGGCCACGCGAACGCCAAGGTTTTTGTTCCGGTTCCCAGAACGCAGGTTCGTGTTCCTCCAGCTCACCCAATCGTCGCGATTACGCGACGATCCTCCCGTCAGTTCTTCAGCGACTCCAGGTAATCGAGCAGTGACGCGAACTGCTGCGGACTGAGCTTGTCGACCAAGCCCGCCGGCATGATCGACACGTCGCGCTTGCCACGTTCTTCGATCTCATCCTTTTTCAGAATCGTGGAGACGCCCGCGACGTTTCGCAGCTCGATTTCCTCTCCCGACTCTCGGACGACGAAGCCGTCGTAAATCTTGCCGCTGTTGCTCAGGAAGTACTGCGACTCGAATCCCTGGGCGATCTTCGCGCTCGGTTTCACGATCGATTCGACCAGCTCGTGCCGCTTGTACCGTTTGGCGATGTCCAACAGCAGTGGACCTTTGACCGGTTCGCTCGCGGAGACCGAGTGACACGCCACACAGCCCTGCCGACTGAACAGCCGCTGACCGTATTTGGCATCCCCCTTCTGTGAACCGACCTGCGCCACGATCTCTTCGAATTTCAATGCCCCGAGCAGTGGTTTCGCGGGATCAATGGGTGGCTCCTGATCAAGTTCCAGTCGACTGACGGCGAAGCGTGCCGCTTCCTGAACCGCGGCGGATTCCGACTTCAATTGTTGCTGAATCTGAAAGACCTGCGCCTCCAGTTTTCCCCGACCGATTCCCCGCAACAGGCGGACCGCGGTCTCGGGACGCGCCCAGGCCGCTTCAACAAGCGCCAGCGCCTTGTTTCGCGACAACTGGGGTGCCTGCGGCGATTCCGAAATAAACGACAGAGCGGCGTACACGAGCTCCGCCCCCCGAGAATCGGCAGAGTCAATGTGCCGCGCCAGAGCATCCACTTGAGCCGAGAGTTTTGGTTCGCGGATGAATTCGTTCCACGTTTGCGAAACCTGCGCCAACCCTTCCCCATCGACCGCCTCGGTGAAGCTGCGGATCGCGGCGTCAAACACTCCGGGCTGATCGATCCGTCGCTGGAATCCGCGAAGCGCCGCGACCCGCAGCGCCACGTCACCTTTCGCCGCCGTAGCCGCCACCTCCAGCAACTCGACCGCGTCGGGAGTCAGCGGACCGGACCCATCACTCAACAGGTTGGCTCCGGTGGAAAAGAAGTCACGGTCGGACGTCGCAAGCTTCACCAGCCGTTCCTGCATCCCCGGGATTTCAATTTTGTGCCGTCGCAATTGGGGCAGCAGAAACTTCACCACGTCGGGTTCACCCGCCGTCAATTCCCGGGACAGCGCGCTGGCGATTCGTTCCGATTCCGACCAGTTGGCTGGCTTGTAATACGGGCCGCTGGTATCGGGCCGGGTTCCCCACCAGTCCCCCGTGTAGGGGGCCTCCTGATGATAGAGCCGGCACAGCGCCAACAGCACAATCTGGCGAGTCGCGCGGTCAATACTGCCGGGACGCGTTGTATCCAGAGTGTTGGCGACCACGGGCCGTTCCAGCGACTCGACCAGTTTGGCCACAACGACGGGATCATGCAGATGCATCAGCACCTTGCCCGCCCCCTGGCGGATTTCCAGCGACTCCGCGGTCAATCCCGTAAGACACGCTTCAGCGGCACCCAACGCGACCAGACTGCGCACGGCGAGGTGTGCGACCAGGGGATCACGGTCAATTGTCAAAGGCAGCATCCGACTTGCGACCGCTCGGGCCCGGTCCCCTGAAACCAAGTCAAACCGCCCCAGTCCGCGCACCGCCTGCAAACGCACACGGGGATTCGAATCCTTCAGGCCGGCAACGAACGGATCGACCGAGACATCCCCCAATTCGGTCTCCCGATCGGCCAATGCCCGCAGCGCGAATTCGCGAATCGTCGCGTCGCTCGCCAATGACATTAGAAACGGATGAGATTTCGCCCCCTGCCACTGCTTCAACGTGAACATTGCAGCCACGCGGACGGGCAAGGGGCTTTCGGTGCCTGCCAGCTTTTCCAGTCCTGCGACCAACACATCGGACGGTTTCGAGCGAAGGATCTCCTGCTGGGCTTGAATGCGCGTGGTGTGGCTGCGCGAAGCGAGCCGCGCGAGCACGTTGTCTGTTGACGTGGAACTTCGATCGTTGGCCACTGCGGTGGGAACGTCCTCCTGCGCGCTGCGGGGTGGACTCACCTTGATCACGTATCCCACGTTGGGATTGCCGAAATTGAATCCTCCATCCTTCCAACTGCTCACATAGATGTTTCCCGACCGATCGACATCCATATCCGTGGGACGCGGAACCTCGAGGAACGGTTCCTGTTCCGCGACGAAGCCGGCCCCGCTGGGACTGAGCGGATGCCGATAGACAACGCTACGTCCCCAATCGCACGTATAAAGCGACTGCCCCAGTTCGCCGGGCAATGTGGGTTCATCGATGTACAACGATCCGCACGGTGATCCCCCGCCGTAATCCGCGAGCGGCTGGACAATCTCGTCGGCGAAGTTCAGGAACAACGAGGGATAACCCATCTGGGCACCATGCGGGACATAGCTCAGCCGCACGTTCCAGCCTCCCCCGTCGTTGGTGTTGTCCCGGGTGAACAGGTCGAGCAGCGGGCTGACGGCGACATCGTAAATGTTCCTCTGGCCGCGCGAGACCAGTTCAAGTTCGGATCCATCGGGGCGAACCCGCGCGATGCCGCCCCCTTTCATCTGCACCGTGCGTCCGTCGGATCCGGTCGCCTGGATGAAACCATAGTCCCCAACGGCGACGTAGATCCAGCCGTCGATCCCGAGTTGAATGCCATTGGTCGTATGGTCGGCTCCGCGAAAATCGAGGCCAAAGCCAATGTTCCGGACAAGGATTTGGCTTTCTTCCGAAACCCCATCCCCATCGCGGTCGTGAAACACCGAAAGGTGCGGAGGATGCAGGACAAACAATTCCGTCCCCCGTCCATTCGCCCCGCCCGTCACGATGATGCCGCGCGGGCTGTCGACTTTGGCAAATTCGATAAACTCGTCGGCGGCTCCGTCGCCGTTCGTGTCGCGACAGCGCACAATGCGTCCCCGGCCCGGCTGCTTGTCGAGTGAACCGTTTTCATCGATTCCCACATACACCGCCCCCTCGGGATCACTCGCGAGGCAGACAGGATAAGTCACCTGCGGCGGAGCGGCGAACAGCGACACCGCAAAGCCGGTGGGGGCCTTGATGCCCGCCAGTGCACCGGTCCCCTGGATTGAGCGGGGTCTGAAAGCATCCCCCACGCCAACCACGCGTTCCTCCATGCGGGTTCCGTGTACTTCGAATTCAAAGAAACTCCCCCAACGTCCGGGAGCCAACCCCGTGATATGAATACGCACATGCCGGATCTCTTTCGCCGAGAATTTCAGCGTTTGAGTCTGCTCGCGCAGTTCCGTCTTCTGCTGGTCAGACAGTGTCTGCCATTCCTTGCCGTCCAGGGATCCTTCGATCAGATAGCGGTAGTTCGTGTCGTCCTGTTCCCAGACAATTCGGCAACCGGTCAATTCCTGAGGTTCGCCGAGATCGACCTGCCAGGTCTGGCCCGGAGCGGCGTCGGGTGAACACCAGCGGGTTTCGTCTTTGCCATCGACGGCGTGTTCCGGCGGATGTCCCTCCTGCGATTTCGACGCGGTCGCGCGTTTGCCCCGCGCGAGGTTGACAGGAACCAGCTCCTTCTTGGGGACGGCGAAGGGGCGCTGATACTCGGGAGTCAGTTTGTCGACCGACCACAGCAGGCCGCGTGTCACCAGGTCGAGGTACCGGGGATCGGCCACGGTCTCGTTGTTATGACCGAGCGTTGTGCTGAAGACACGCGCTTTGCCAAACGTGTTCGCCCAGGCGACCACGAAGTCGTCGACCTTGTTGCCCGTGTCCTGTCGTCCCCGCGCGAGCGGCACGGTCGTTTCGAACAACTTGATGTTGTTGTAGAGTTCCTCGTTGATCGTCGTCCAATTCTCCAGATCACGCGAAACCGGGTGTTCGCGATCGACGAAAGTCACGTCGATTGGTTTCTGCGGACCGTGGCCGGTCGAGTGAATCCCCACGAATTGAAACCAGTCGTCCCGACCGATGCGGTAACAGTGCATCGCACAATGCAGATTGACGGCGGCGACTCCGCCTTTGTGGGCATTGAGGATGTTGTCGACGTACGGTTGCTCGGTGACGTCCGCCGAGCATTCATCATGAATCACGACATCGTACCCCTTCGCCCAGTCGGGGTTGTCGTACATGTCGAACCGGGCTTTGGTGCTTTTGTCCGCCGAGTGGACAAGAGTCACTTCGATCATCCCCCGCGCTTCGATCCCCCGCTTGAGAAGCTCTTTCTGTCGCGCGTAGTCGTGGCAACAGCCACCGGTGATCAGAAGCGCTTTGATGGGCTTGGTCTTTTCCTGAGCGGCGACATCGCGGGGAACCCCGACGCGCAGCAACGCCAACACCAGCACCAACCCGACAGACAGACGACTCATGAAGGTGATTCCCAGGGAGCGACGACTGAATCAGCGAACCGGCCGCCCGCTGATACCGGGATACATGCTACCGACAATCCGACGAAATGCCATGGCCGAACGGTGTTGTCGATTGTTTGAGGGCTGCCACGCCATGTGGTACGTAGTCAGCCCCTAGTTATCCAAAGGGAAAAGCACGTCCACGCGGAGAGAAACAACAGCACCACGCCGGCGCCGACGAAGCCGCGGGGAGAGTCACCCCCGCGACGCATCGAGCGCAGGGCGACATCCGGGAACAGCAGGCAAACCGCCGATTTGATAACCAGCAAGATCCCATAGAGGGTGACGACAATCCCGGGAAACGACCATACCCAGTGGCCAGCGACAATCAACACCCCGGGAATCAATGTGATCATCCCGTTGATGAATGCCCCGGTACGTCGCAATTCGTGCAGTTGTCGATACAGAGTCGCCCAGTCTGTCGGCAGAACGATATGGGACACCGCCACGATGAACGTTGACACGGCGATGAACAACTCGACAGATCGCTCCACGCGCGTCACGCCGCCTCTTCCGAGAGCATCCACTCGGGAATGATCTGACGCTCGGCAGGCGGAAGCACCGCCTGCCGGCCGAGCGGTGTCACCTGGTACACCACCCCCTCGGTTCGGCCCGCCAGTTCAAATCGCAGCATCCCCAGCGCGATCAGTTTGCCATGGATGGACGACAGCCGTTCCACGGGAACGTCTGTCACCCCCGCGACTCGCGGCACCCAGCCCTTTTCCGTCGACTGCTGTGCCAGTTGGTACGCTTGGAGAACCAACGTCCATTCGGGGTTGGCGTCACACAGTTCGAGTTCATGGTTGGTCATGCTCTCGAATATCGGCGCTCGCCCGCCAAGCCAGAAGCGCCCGCACGCGAACCCGGAACAGCCCGTACAATCCGAACTGCGACCGGCCGGAAATATCGGGGGAACCGATCGATTCGGCGCAGTCGATCATGGACACCCAGACAGAACTGCTGTTATCGTGTGAACCTGAATCCGGTGGGGGTGGTGTCTTTCGTTGGCAGTTCTCTGCATGATTCAGACTGGATCCAGAAGGCACTGCGATGACCATGGAAATATGGGATGACAAATCCCGAGACGAACTTCGCGAGAGGCTCTCATCGGCAATTCTCGGTGAACTTCGGCTGGCACGATTTGACCCCCAGGGGGTCCTGGAGCATAGTCGCGATGTCTGGATGCAGGACGTATGTCCTCTGGATGAGTGGGACGAATTCCTGCAGTTCACCAAAGAGCAGGTCGACCGACTCGCAGCCGAGGTCTCGGCCGAAATGTTCTCTTGGCCCGAGGAGACGGATTGCGACCGTCTCGACCGAGTCGAGCGAGTTTTGCGCGAACGAGACATCCTGCTGTGGCAGGCTTCGCCCTGCTGTAACTCCTGCACAGGCGCTGAACTTCCGGATCGGATCGATCTCATCGACCAGCGATGTCCCGGCTTTCGCGACCGCGTCCGGGGCTACTCGTTCTTCATTGATCAGAATTTGCCGGAACATTTGGCCGAAAGCCGCAATCTTTCTGACTATCTCACCTACGGCTGGTTCGCTCCAGATGACACACAACCCGATCCTGAAGTTTATCAAAGAGAGGCCCTCATTATCGCCCACGAGGTGGCCGAATGCCTGAGGTCCGAGGGCTTCGAAGTTGATTAGAATGGCGACTTGGCCCGTAAGATTCGGCTCTCACTCATTTGGCAACGGCGCACTACGCTTCAATAATCGGGGGAATCGGCCACCTGAAAACTCCAACCGCGTCAACATTCCCATTTGCAGCCTGGAGCGGGAGGGCATGACCAACTGGTCGTCGCCGCCGCTCGCGATCTGTTTGCCATCTTCGCGGATCGCGACCGCGTTCACCCCCTCTTCGTGCCCCTGGAGCGTCCGCGTCTCGATCCCCGTCTTTGCATCCCAGATGCGTCAGGGTGTTGTCCGAACTTCCGCTGACGATCCACTTCCCGTCCGGAGAGTACGCGACACCGGCGGCGCGACCGACATGCTTCAGGTGAGTTCGGATCACTTTGCCCGTAGCGGCGTCGAAGAGTCTGACATTCCCATCAGCACCGCCACTCTCCATGAGTTCCCCGTCGGGGCTGTACGACAGGCTCAGGATCAATCCCGGCGATCCCCTTAAGGGAGTCTTCGCCCCTTCACCAACTGGCCCGATTGGTGTTGGCGTCGCCGGATTCTGGGCCGACGACACACCAGCGTGCGCCGCCAGGAGACTGGTTGCCAACACAACAGACATTGCCCGGGACACGAATCGGCCCGACTGGCAATGCACTTTGAACACGACGGTTGCTCTTGGGTTGACGTCCATTGAAACCGTCGTCAGCAACCGAGAGCAGGCTTGTGAGTCGCATCGGACCAGAAGAATTTAACGATCCCCTCTCAATCGGAGCAATGCCAGGTACCGACGCATGGCTGACAAGATGCTGTTCCAGCTCAACCACAGTCCGGTTGGCACAAGACCCCCGTTGGAACTCGGTCCCTGCGGCCACTCAAAGCTCCGCGAGTGAACTGAGTCACGCCACCGAGTCGCTAATGGAGCGACGCACGTTCTCACTGTTCACTGGGTGGTCCGCATCTTCACATTACGAAAGGCTTGTTTTGCAGGTTGGTGCCAGCGACGTTTCTATCCGAGACTTTTGTCCAAGCGAGAGTCCACAGTTCTCAATTCGGAGCGACCCGCTGATTCGAAGCCTCGCAACTGCTTCCACACACTCCTCATCAATGGGGCTGTTCACAATGGTCAGATGCTCGAGTCGACTGAACCCGCGTAACGCGAGAAGCGAATTCGCGCTCAACGCGATGCGATTGAGCGAGATCATCCGCAACGGACGACTTTGAGAAATGGCCAACCAGTCGTCGAGTGAAAGCTGTTGATCACTCAGATTCAATTCCTTCAATGTGGGATGATGCCGAACCCATTCCAGCTCACCGGGGTCTGTTTCCGTCCCCCATAACGTCAATTCACACAGACTGGGCATTTGCAACAGCACCGAGAGGCCACGTCCCCATCGAACATCCGGGCCAATGCGCAGGCACTCCACTGACGTACAACCACCAAGCAAACAGGAAGCGTCGTCAATTGGGGCAGAGTGTTCGATTTCCAGACGTGTCAGCCGACCGCATTCCGCGATATGACGCAGACTCACTTCGTACGGCTGTGGCAGCGTGATCACGAGCCTTGCGAGTCTGGGAAATGTTGCCAGAACCTGGAGCGACTCGGAATCTAGATCCAGCCCGACATCGCCGCGACGCAGCCACAACTCTCGAAGCGTCTCCGAACCGGCGAGCGACCTCAAACCCTTTGTCGACAGTCCGCCATTGAAACAGAGATCATGAATTCCCCAGGTGGCGCCGAAGCGAACACAGAACTCGTCGGCGACTTCCGCATCGGGGGCGACGTTCCGAATGAAGCCCTGGTCGGTGACTGTGACCTCGTCACCCAGTTTCTGGAGGTATGCCACAAGTTCAGCGCATTGGGGGTCGGAATTCGACCAACCGTCGGGTTCAATAGACAGGTCGCAGTCGGGTAATGCCCTGCGTAAGCGAAATGCGCTATTTCTCGAGAGATTGCTGTTCCGGATCGTCAGACTTTCCAGCGAAGTGAACCCCGCTAGCGAATCGAGAATATCGTCGGAGATCCCCGGTGCAGACAGTACGAACGTTTTTAACACCCCCCGCGTCACCAATGCCTGAATTCCGGGCCCAGTCACTTCCGCACCACCGATCACCAGGTAAACCAGCCTTGGGCAGTTGGCGAGCAGGACGAGGCCCCGTTCAGAAATCCGGCAGCCGTCGAGAAAGAGTCGCTCCAGTGCCGGTAGACCAGACAAAGCGACCATCGTATCGTCGCCCGCGTTGGTGTTCGTCAGGCTGACGTCACACAATGACACCAAGTCAGTCAACACCGCGAGCCCGGTATGGACGGCGTTCTGTCCAAGGTACAGACGTTGCAGATTGACCAGAGAGTTCAGTTTGAGCAATCCCGCATCGGAAATGCCGGAATGATCCAGCCACAACTCCCGCAGCGAGTGAATTTTGGCAATTCCCTGCGTCCGATCGGCCAAAGGCGACTTGCCAGTCCATTTCAAAGTTTCAAGATGTCGCAGTTGACTCAACACCCCCAGTTGCTCGGGGTTGATGTCCGCATCCAGCATACTGAGAGACCCTAGGCCCACAACCCGGCTGATTTGCTCGACAAGCTGAGTACCGCCATCACTTACAGACCGAATCTCCACATCCGTGATGTCATCTCTCCCGGAAAGCAATTGCAGGGCCGCGTTCGAAACCCGTGACCCGGACATGCGGACACACAGTCCGCCGTCCGCGAGAGTCTGGCATTCCGCGCCAGCATTCCGGAGGCAGTCTTCAAGGTCCAGTCTGCGCATCACCGTCCCCGCGGATCCAAGGATAAGAGAAGGAAATGGCGGTTCTCGATCGCATAAGGGAGTCGCCCCAGTTCACCATCAGTTCCAATTGGGGTTGTATCCAATCAGTGAATCCAGTGGGCGTTCCAAGAGAACCACGTCGACAGAAAGTGGAAAGTCGGCATTCAGCGTCGGCAAATTCATCGTTTGAGGGTCAATCCACCTCTCCACCGGAAGCCGATCGCCTTCGATCTGCACGGAAAGTACACGACCCGTCCGGGTGAGTCGACGGATCACGAATCGTTTTGCCGGGAACTCAGGATGCGGTTCTACCGACTTCCAAGTGATGTCCGGGCGTCGTGACCGATTTGTCCACCATCCACCAAAGACGATCAGTGTACGGTCTCCGCAACCGATTGCGATTGCCGGGGCTGTCACACTGGTTTCGAACGCGACTGCCCGATGGGCACAGATCGACAATCGCTCACAGCTTCCGGACTTGCAATCGGCAGAGAGCGATGCAAAGTAGGTAGGTGCTTTGCGGTAGATACCGAACGCCGCCGTGATGGCAACAATGGAACCCATTCCAAACGCCGTCGCCAGACTGGTCAGCCGCTCACCAATCACCCATTCCAAAGGAAGGGAAAGTGAGAGGGCTATTGGCACACAGATTGCCGCCAGGGTGATCACCAAAGATATCGACATCTGCGAACAAAACTCCCGTATCGTCTTCTGGCGTTCCGATGCGGTCGTTACATCGTCCTGTGCGTCAATCCCGGGGTTGTTGTCAGTCATTATTCCCGAACATCCAGTCGCCAAATCCTCCCAAACGATTTCGGCAATCGTACCATCTCCTACGATCATTTGTATCGCGATCTGTACAACCAACGACAGCGGAACGCAGTACCGATTGTCTATGGGAGTCGCAGTTCCGCCGACAGAGAACTCCGTATCGCCGCCACCCAAGGGAGGACTCGTCGGCGTCGTCGCCATTCGGGACGACGTCATTCCATCACGTGGAGTGTGCTGCACACAGCCGATACAGTCGGCGACACCAATGTCCAGCGTACTTCCATCCTCCAACTGGAGCTGAAACATGAACGCACGACGCCCATTGAGTCCTTCGAACAACGACCGCACCGCCTCAGCCGATGCCACCGCGGATCCGTTCAGCGGGTGTTCGTCGCAATCCAAATCAAAGAACATGGCGTTCATCGCGTATTTCCCACGCCGGTTAGAGTCGTTTGATGGCGGAAGAAAGATCGACCGCTCCAATCGGAAGCCCCCCAACCTGAGACCACAGTTTCGCATGGCCGGCAAGATGCTGTTCCCGCTCAACGACAGTCAGATTGTCACGTGACACTCGCCCCCCGAGAATGAGCGGCGTGGTCCAGTGAAGGTGACTATCGAGCGGCACCGCACCATACAGCCTCGCAACGGCCAATGACCCCTCGGAGTAGAAATCAATCCAGTCGAGTCCACTCCCAAGCACAGTTCTCAATAGCTCGCAGGGTGAAACGAGAAGATTGAAGCACTCCCCGTTCTCGTGGTTCCAAAGGACGGCGTTCTTGAACCCTTCGACAACGGCCAATTGACTGCCGAAGACATCTTCTCCGAAACAAAACAGGCCGGTCGGGAGAAACGATTGCCAAAGAGGCTTCCACGCCCTGGAATTCCAACCCGCAATCCCCCCAGCGGCCACGAACCAGAAAACAACCTCCATAGGCCCTGGCCTGCCGAAGTTCCTCCAATCGTCTCCGAGAAGGCCGTCGAATCGGCGATTCCCGCCGTCAACGAAGCCTCAAGACTGGCGATATGCCGAATGGAAAGTGGTGTCATCATTTTTCCCCGGATGGGCGCGGACCCACAGGGTCCCGTGAGTCCGCGAGCAGGACCGGAGTCGCTCTGATCGGCGCGATCCGATTCCGAACAAACCACCGCAGCGCATTTCGGGAAATAAAGTAGTCTCCGAATCCGCCACCCACAAAATCGGAACCGTCATATTGCGTACCGTCGAGGACGTCCTGGGCCGCGTACGAGATCCCCTCCACCGTGATTGGCAGATCGGGAACACCACGAATCCCGTTCGCAACGATCGACACCATCGGTACACCACACGTTGAACAAATGGGGAACATGTGACCACACCCCGGACAGACAAAGGGGCAACTCTGGCATCGGTTGCACGAATTGACCCCGCCGTCGACAGTGCGAATTCGCTCGCATTTGTTCCCGGTAAAGCACAAAACAAACAGTCGCGGGGCGATGAAGCATTCGCTCAAATTTTCGGTCACCTCAACCGGAACCAGCAAATAGCCGGTCAACCGGGACCGTTGCAGCATGTCTGCCACGCGTTCGGAGATGATCGGAAAACCCATTCCATTGTCAAAGACAATGCCGGGAAGTCTCGTTCCGCCACTGAGTTCGCCACAGACTCTGTCGAGAACAATTGTGCGGTGGTGCGGCGGCTCGTGTGGACACAGGCCGGCATCGGCCAATTGGTGGAACGTCGTCGTAAATTGCAGATAGTGTTCGCTCCGGGGCCGGGAAATCAGTAAATCAACCGAGGGATCCAACGGGATCTCGATCTCCCCGTTCGCCGCTGACCGACCGCGATCTGGGACAGGCAGGTAACAAGGAATAGTCAACCGATAAAGCGAACCCGCCCGCACGGATCCCGGGTCCGGCCAAACAAGTCGAACTGACTGACTGAAGTTCATTTCAACGGTCTCAATTGTGACAGTGTGTCATGGGTAACTGCTCAATAACCCCTCGGAAACTGGTATTTACTCAAAGTCGGTTTTTCGGGGAATGTATGG
>CAMATH010000025.1 GCA_945860955.1 Planctomicrobium piriforme | reverse complement strand
CCGAAAGGGAATTCGACCAACGCTGCCAAAAAACAGGCGATCGCCGCTCTCCCGCTCGACCACCTGACGGCTGATCAGCTTGACCGTGTAGCCAACATCACGAAAAACGTCAGCTTCTACCGCAGACTCCCCAAGGTTTCGTTTCCGGTCGAACCGGAAGTGTACAAGTACTTCCTGTCTCATCCAGACGTGGCGGTCAGTGTCTGGCGGGCGATGCAGATTTCCAAGCTGCAGATGTTCCAAACCGGGAAACACGAGTACGAAGCCGACGCCGGGGACGGATCAGTCGGAGCGATTGAGATTGTCCACTCGGGGCCGGATAAGCACTTGGCGATTTGCGAAGGATCTTTCACGAACCCGATTCTGAAAACCCCGGTCGAGGCGCACTCTCTACTGCTGCTGCAAACCAGCTTCATCACAGAAGCCGACGGAACGATCGTGCTGACGCACCGCGCCGATCTGTTCATTTCGTTTCCGTCGCAGACCATTGATGTGGCGGCGAAAGTCTTCTCCCCCCTGACCGTCTCACTCACCGATCGCACATTCACCGAAGTGAGCATGTTCGTCCGGATGATGTCGATCGCGATGAGCCGACGTCCCGATTGGGTCGAGCAGCTCACGGAAAAGATGGAGGGGATCCCCGAGATTCGCAAAAAGCAGTTGATGGAGTTGACGATCTCCACTCACAGCCGGGCGATCCAACGTGCTGTCGAGCAGGCAGAATTTGAACAGGGCGAAGACGCCGCTTTGGATGAACCGGGGATCCAACGCGTCTCCAAGCCGGTGGAGCCAAGTCGCTCTGATTCGGCCCCCCCGCGTCGCCTGCCCAATCGCGGACCGGCCTCTCCGCGGGGCGAATCGCGGTAGTTTGGCGAATTCTGTTCATGGGCGTGCCCCTTTCGCGATCGCTCCGATTCTCGTACTCTCCCTCGGTTCCATCAGCCACGAACAGGGAGTTCACTACGAACATGGACCTCGCACTCGAAAACCACGTCATTCTCGTCACGGGCGGTGCCAAAGGAATTGGTGCCGGGATCGTCGAACTGCTGGCGGCCGAGGGAGCGGTTCCCGTGATCATCGGTCGGAATTCTGATGACAACGCCGCTCTGGTTGCCAAAATCACATCAGCCGGCGGGCAAACTCTGGCGATCACCGCGGAACTCACTCGGACCGACGAATGCCAACGCGCGGTCGCGGAAGCGGTCGAACGATTCGGTCAGATCAACGGTCTCGTGAACAATGCAGGCATCAACGACGGGATCTCTCTGGAACACGGGGATACGGATCAATTCCTGGCGTCATTGCGGCGGAATCTGGTGCACTATTTCGACATGGCACGGTTCGCGCTGCCACACCTGAAAAAGACCAAAGGGCCAATCGTCAACATTGGTTCGAAGGTCGCCGAGACAGGGCAGGGGGGCACATCGGCCTACGCGGCGGCCAACGGTGGCCGAAATGCTTTGACGCGCGAGTGGGCCGTCGAACTGGCGAAATACGAGATTCGTGTCAACGCGGTGATTGTCGCCGAGTGCTGGACCCCGCTCTATGCGAAGTGGATCGAAACGGTCCCGAATCCGGTCGAAACACGCGAACGCATTGAAGCCCGGATTCCGTTTGGAAAACGGATGACGACCTGTGAAGAACTCGCCAACATGGTGGCGTTTTTGCTTTCAGAGCGCTCCAGCCATACCACCGGGCAACTGTTTCACGTGGATGGCGGTTATACCCACCTCGATCGCGCGATGGTGTGAGCTGCCGTCGCGCGGGATGCTCTCCAGGCAGAATATCGCGACACGCCCGTAGCTCCGAGATCGGGTGAATCGAACCCCGGGATTTTGGTAGAATGGACTGCGGAGAGATCGTTCCCACGGTCCGTTGTCTGCGAGTTCAGTGTCTCATGCCCTCACCCTTTCCCGGAATGGACCCTTGGTTGGAGTCCCCCAGTCAATGGGGGGATTTTCATCATCGGTTCGCGACTGAATTGAGTAATCGACTCAATTCAGAACTCCCGCAGCCCTATTACGCCAAGCTGGAAATGCGCGGCGAAGTGGGTCTGACGTTTGACTGGGGACGCCCCAGGCACATCGTCCCGGACCTCGCGATTGTTCGACCGCTTGGCAGGCCGTCGTCGGGATCCGCGACCGCGGTCGCCGATCCACGCGTTGAGATCTCCTTCTCACATGAGGTCGAGTTTCCTGGTGAGCAGTTGAGTCATTACTTCGTTGAAATTCGTGATCCGCGTCAGGAGCATCGACTTGTCACGCTGATTGAGATTCTCAGTCCATCCAACAAACGACCTGGTGCCGATCGGCTTGCCTACGCCAAAAAACAGTGGGATGTCCTGTCGAGCAACTGCCATTTGATTGAAATCGATCTGCTGCGCGGCGGAGAGCGGGTGTTCCCCAGCGAAAGCCAGGCGGCCCATGTGGCATGGCTTTCGGAGGGGCGTCCGTACGTCGTCCTTGTTAATCGAGCCCAGGACCAAGTGCCCAACTCCTGGCGAATCAAAACGCAGTTGTTCGCAGTGGGGCTGCGCGAGATGCTGCCGGTCATTTCCATCCCGCTCGGTCCGGAAGTCGCCGAGCCTCCACTTGACTTGCAATACATCTTTCAGCGCGTCTATGACACCGGCCCCTACCGCCGCGGCGCGGTCGACTACAATGCCCCGCCGGATCCTCCGCTGGAGCCGGAAGATGCGATCTGGGCGGAAGAGTTGCTGCGGCACGCTGGATTGCTGCGCGCCACCGCGTAATGGTCTTTCTCCGAAAAACCGCTCCGTTGTGGCCAGGTCATTGGAAATATGCACTCGGTGCAGTCGCAATCGATACCGGACTGTTTGTCAGGCACCGCGTCGCGTAGAATTTTCGTCAGTCTCGCGTTCTGGTCACCGATGGAGTCGGCTTCGTGCCCAAAACAAGTCCCGCCGATGAGTTTCCCGAGGACTCGGAGGCGACGCGAATTGAGGCCCCTCGCGCGAAGATCGATTCAACTCCGGCGCGCTCGGTCGATGAATCCGAATGCTCCGCGGATTTTACCGCGACCATCGAACAGCCCCGCAGTGATCTCCCGGAACAGTCTCGCGACGCGTCGAAACCTGACGTCAGTCGAAAGTTGGACATGTTTGGCGAATATGAACTGATTGACGAAATCGCACGCGGCGGGATGGGAGTGGTCTACCGGGCCCGGCAGACGAAACTCAACCGCGTGGTCGCGTTGAAAATGATTCTGGCGGGGCAGTTCGCCTCCCCGCAGGAGGTGCAGCGGTTTTACACCGAGGCCAGAGCCGCCGCGAGTCTGCATCACCACGGAATTGTGCCAATTTTCGACATTGGTGAGCTCGACGGTCGCCACTATTTCTCGATGGGTTTCATCGAGGGAACGAGTCTGGCCGGCGCGGTTCGCGAAGGTCCACTGGCGGCGCGCGATGCCGCAGATGTGTGTGCGAAAATCGCTGATGCAGTCGCCTATGCCCATGGGAAAGGCGTTGTCCATCGCGACCTCAAACCGGGCAATGTGTTGCTCGATTCCACGAGGCAGCCGCACGTCACCGATTTCGGTTTGGCGAAGTTGAGTTCGGGCGATTCCGACCTCACCGGGACGGGGCAGGTGCTCGGAACCCCGAGTTACATGCCCCCGGAACAGGCGGCTGGAAAGGGAGATGAGGTCGGACCGGTTTCCGATGTCTACTCACTCGGCGCGATCCTCTATTTTCTGCTTTCGGGGCGTCCTCCGTTTCAAGCTTCCAACGTGATGGAGACGTTGGTCCATGTACTCGAACGGGAACCGGTCTCCCCGCGTCAACTCAATCCCAGTGTCCCCGTCGATCTGGAAACGATCTGCCTCAAGTGTCTGGAGAAATCCCCGGCGGGGCGTTACGCCGGCGCGTCCGGTCTCGCAGATGAACTCCGGCGGTTTCTTAACGATGAACCCATTCTCGCCAGACCCGTCACAACACCCGCCCGGCTCTGGCGGTGGTGCCGACGGAATCCCGGATTCGCCGGCTTGATTTCCGCGATCGCGCTGTCGTTGTTACTCGGGATCGCCGTCTCGTCCTATTTCGCCATTCAGGCGTCAGAGCGACTTAAAGAATCGCGGGAAAACGAACGGCTGGCGAAGGACGCGAGACAGGCGGCGAGAGAAGAGGCGGCCAACGCGACGGAGAGCGCCCGAACCGCCCAGCGCGAGCGGGATCTGGCAAAGACCGCCACGGAGCGTGCGGAACGGCTGCGTGAGGTGAGTCGACGTCAGTTGGAAGAGGAGACGCCGCTCGCCTATGGAAAGGATATTCGGCTGTTGCAGGTTGACTGGAAGCGACACACCATTCCACAACGACTCAGACTCCTCAGTCGACATGATCCCGCCGCGAGTGTGGGGTTGGTTCAGGGAGATTCTCGCTCCTGGGAGTGGTATTTTTTGCGAGGGCTGGCGGACCACAGCGAATTCGACTTGCGTGGACACGTTTCCTTCGTTGATCTGCTGGAATGGTCGGTGGATGGTCGATTTCTCGCATCGGCGTCGTCCGACGATCCCAACAAAGACCCGTCCCTCCGAATTTGGGAACTTCCCGGTGGAAATCTCTTTCGCCCGTTGAAGGGCCATGAGTCGGCGGTCGCCTCCATCGCCTGGAAACCGACAGGCGACTTTCTTGCCAGTGGTCACCAGAACGGTGAGGTGATCTTGTGGAATGTTCGGTCCGGATCGAAAGCTTTAACGATCAAATTGGGAGACGCGCCGGTTCACGCGGTGACATTCGCTCCCGATGGCAATGCGTTGGCGGTGTCGACGGGAAATTTGATCTCGCTACTTGAACCAGAAACATTGCGTGTACGTCGCAGCCTGCGCGGGCATATGGGTTCGGTTCGCCGACTCCGGTGGAATCCCACGGGCACATGGCTCGCCAGTAGCGCCGAATTTGATTCTGTTTGCCTATGGAAAACCAATCAAGACGAACCGATTCGACGGCTTGAGTCGCAACTGGCCTGGGCGAACGCGGGATGGTCTCCCGCGATCGCCTGGCATCCGACCGGGGAACTACTTGCGTGTGAACTGTCGCGAAATCGCGTCTCGGTCTTTGATCTCGCCGAAAGTGTGAACCCGCCACGAACATTCACTCGCCAGACCTTTCCCACCGAGGAACTGGAGTTCACAAGCGATGGGGAATTTCTGGCGGCGATCGGTCGCGAGCGAACCGACGTTTGGGAGTGGCGAAATGCTGCCGCTTCGGTGGTGACGACCTCCGGAGGGGTCGGAGGCTGGCTCACCGATTCTCGAATTCTGGTTACCGCACCTGCGGATGGTCGACCCCAAGCGCAATGGACGGAGATCTCTGTCGACCGCATTCCGCGCGATTTCGACGGACTTTCTCAAGTACTCTACGCGGTCAAGCCAGCTCCCGTCGCGCGACGATTCGCGACTGCCGGAGCTGATCTCTCGGTGCGGGTCTGGAACCTCGACCAGAGGCCAGTCCGCTCCATTCCACTGGACGATGGTATTGTCGCGCAATCGTCGGCGGTGGCGTTGAGTCCCCAGGGCGAATACCTGGCGGTTTGCCCGGCGGGCCGGGCGGAGGTTGTGATTCTCGACATCGCCTCCGGCAAGATCGTGCGGACGATCGCGGGGCCGGGGCTCGAGGCATTCGCCGACTCGATTGTCTGGAGTCCCGATGGAGGTTCAATCGCCGTGTGCCACACATCAGTGGGCCACGTGACACTCTGGAACACCGAAACGGGTGAATCTCGTCCGCGATGGAATGCCAGCGCATTTTTGCTCACACCCCGATTCAGTCCTGACGGTCGCCGGGTCGTTGTGGGCAATCGCACTCCGCAACGCAGTCCCGACCCGGCCGCCGGGCGTGCGACGGACCCTCCAACCGACCTGATTCCGTGGAAACTCGTCAGTGAAACGGAGATCCCACGGTCACGACCTTCGGGTGATCCGGTGGAAATCCGGCTGGAGAATCAATCCCCTTGGGATCTCCTCGTCTGTTCGATCGATTCCAATGGAGTCTTCGTTCCGGTCGCGAATCTGACGAAGGGGGGCGAAGGAACACTCAGCGCGGCTGAAGGGAGTGTGTTTTGCGCGATTGACGAATACGGATCGCCCCTTGGTCACGTCGTGTCAATCGGGCGAAACGCGACCGTGGTCATTCCTCCAATGACGCGTGGCCTCGAGTGTTACGACGTCGAAACTGGCCAGCGGTTATGGCGCGCGGAGTTCGATCGGATTGTGGACTGGAACTGGGACGGCGACGGTTCGAACGTTCGTGAAGCGGGCGCATCAACCGTGAGTGGATCGACCGGCGAGCGAATCGAGTCAATCACAACACGCGTCGATGGCCATTTACTCTTCAGTCCCCGATCGACACAGTTTGTCGGCGTTCGAGCCGCGAGTGAACCAGATTGTTTTCAAGTCGCGGCGGTGAACTTTACCGGCAAGGTCGCGGTCTCCCTCCCGCAGCGCGGGACTTTGGGAGGGATTCGCTGGAGTCCCGACGGAACGCGGCTCCTGACGTTCACGGCGGACGAAATCGCGATTTGGAATCCCCTGGTGATCCAGTCACCGTTGCTGATTTTTCCCGAACGCGATTCGACCGCGGTTTCAAAACCGATACGAGACGCCAACTGGTGTTCCGACGGGAAAGCGATTTGTTGGGTGACTCCAGGTGCTGTCGAGATCCGGGATGCGACGCTGGGGTATCGGGCCGGGCGGACGCCAAACACGCAAAGCTCTTCAGCAACGCCGACATCTGCCGTTCGGCCAGCGACGGCGGTTGGAATCAATTCCCGTAACAGCGCATTCATTACTCGGTGGCGATATTCTCCAACGACGAAACCCTGGCGGCTCATGGATCGGTTCCCCGAGTTTGGGCCAGACGAACTCGCGAGTCTGGAAAATGGAGCGTGGGAATCACCGTCGGTTGGTTCGCGTGCGGCGTATGTCGACTGCCTGCCTCACCTCGGCGCGGAAAAGCAGTTTGTGGCAGGGTACGCGGTCACACGATTGACTTCCGCCGAGGAAAAGACGCTGCGATTGAGGACGGGAAGTGATGACGGTTTGCGCGTGTGGCTGAATGGCGAACAGGTGTTCGCGACCCGGAAGTTGAGAATCGCGCGGCCCGATGAGGATTCCACGGAAGTCACATTGCGGAAAGGCGAGAACCGTCTTCTAGTCGAGACTCTGAACGGGACCGGCGCGTGCGGGTTCTACTTGCGACTCGAACGGGCGGACGGGTCTCCCGTGATCGTGGATGCCGAGGGCCGCCTTGAGTTTTCTTCAACGGCACTGGGCGCTGATTGAGAAACATGGACATGTCGAACAACAACAACAAGAACTCGGTCATTTGTCCCAATGGACACTCCGTACCATGCGTGGGAGGCTCGGGTCCCCAGTCCATTGTGTGTCCAACGTGTCGGGTCGTTGTCACCGTGGTGGACGGAGCAGCGACGAAAGACGAATCGAGCGGGGAAGGGGATGAATTCGCCGCCACCGTCGTTGTCGATAATACACCTCCGGACTTCCGGTTCCACGCCCCTTCGAAGCCACGGACGGCCGGAGTGATTCGCATTGACAATGTTGAAATGAAATCGCGCTTGTGGCGTCCAGTTGCTTTGATTGCGTTACCGGCTGTCGCCGGATTGGTTGGTTTGGCGTGGTGGCTGATGGTGCGAGGGACACATCGGGAACGGGGTGACGCGTCCCCGCAAACCGTTGCCGCGACCACTGGGAATAGTGCGGCGGGAGGTCAGTCCGATGCCTTGCGTTTGAATGAGCGAGCGCCGCGTTTTCCCAATCCACTGCGACGCGCCCCCGAGTGGTTGGTGAAGGATGCGCCATTCGACGTCAAAAAACTCTTTCCAGACAGTTCGGAAAACGAGGAAGCGGTCGCGTTGATGATTGACGCGTTCGGCGAGTTCTCGAGAGACATGGAGCTGTACTTTCCGCAGGAATTCCGGGACGCACGCCGCCAACAACTGGATAGCCGAACACAGCGATTCAACGCTTTTTTCGAACGTTGGAATCGCAACATGAAGGCGTACCTCCAGGAACGTAAAGCGGCGGACGATGTCGAGGTTGATCAAATACTCTCAGAGTACAATGTGGGGTTTGAGAAACTCGCCGTTGCGCAATCGAAGCGACCCCTGATTTTTGAGACCAGTGTCGGACTCGCAACTTTGTTGCCGCACGCTCAGGTGGCGCGCACCGTTGCGTTCCTGCTCGAAGTTCAAGCGTTCCGGGCGATCACTCGGCATGACCCGAATACCGCCATCGCCTCGCTGAAGTCCGCGTTGCGAATGAGCCGCGATTTGAGACCGCGTGGGGCGGCCGTCTGCCAGTTGGTCTCGATCGCGATCGACAGGATTTGCCTGAATTCCATTCTGCCGGCGATTCTTGATGGGGAGGATTGCACTGCAGAACATTGTGACACGCTGGCGTCGCTGCTGCGTGAGCATCAGGCCACCGGCTGGGACCGTTGGGAGGCCGGAGCGCAGGCGGAATACCTCATGCTCCGCACCGCGATTCACGACCTCGAACATCGCACCGGGGACTTCGCGCCCGACCGAATCCCCAAACTTATGGAAGGACTGGGAGGGACCACTCCGGGGCATCTGATTTTCGCGATGGCGATGATGGATCGCGACGTGGAGGAAACCCAGCGACAGGTGCAATCGTTCAACACACGATTGGAAGTCATGTCGGAGGACGAGTTCCAACAGGAGTTGCGAGTCTTGGGCGAATGGTATCGAGATATGCTCCCGATTTTACGCCTGCCCCGCGGACAGCAGGCCGGGGCACTGGAATCGGTCGAGGCGAAGACAAAACGGACATTCATCCTGGCGCAACTCAATGTGGTTCTGCCGACCTATATCGAGGCGTTTCGGCGAGCCGAAACATTTTCTCGCGGCACCGATTGCCTCATCGCCCTGAAACGCTGGCGGTTGTCTCATTCCGACCCACCGCCGGACCTCGCCGCAGTTGTCGCGGCCGCTGGACTGCCAGAGATTCCAATTGATCCCTATTCCGATCAGCCGTTTCGGTTTGCGATCGTAAAGGGTGAACCGGTGATCTATTCGATTGGACCCGATGGCGTCGACGATCGCGGCGAATTCGATTTTCTCGTGAATTCGGCCGCCGAGATCGGATCGACAATTCCGCCAGGCGACGTCCTGTTTCGCCTGCGCTGAATGGACCGCGCGCAGCAACCGACTTCCAACCTCAGTCTCCCATTTCGGGAAATTTCTCCAACAGCCTCGGAAACCGTTCTCGCATCCGTTCATCGTCTTCGAAATCAAATTGTTCGCCCGCTGGCTCGTCGGGCGTTCCGTCAACATCCAGTGACAGCGGCATCTCTTCCCCGGTCTTTTCCTCATAGACCCTGGACGCGACATACTGAAACCCTTCGCTGGCCAGGTAGGGGACGTCCGGCCCACCCGCCACTTCCGCCAGCGAATCGGGATCCCGCAGCGCTCGTTCGAAGACCTTTTCGCCCAAGCTGATCAACCGGGCGCGGAAGTCGATAAATCCGTCGTCACTACAACCGCCGCGCAGCCAATAGGCGACCCCCCACAAATCCCAGCGATACGCTTTTCGATGGAATTGATGAAACGTCGCGTCAAAGTCGCAGATCTCGTCGGGGGTGAGTTGCTTCAACAACGCGGCCAGCGTTTGCTCCTGAACGTCAGCAAAGTCCTGGCCGGGGCGACGCGCAAGTTTCCGCGCGTTGTCTCGCGACGCGTCGATCAGGCTCCAGAACATTGTGTCGTTCATGATGTCACATTGGCTGAGGGGGAGATCACGGCTTGGCGAGGAATTTCACGCAGACCGGCATCCCGACCTTGACCATGTTGCCGGTCAATTTCGCCGAGCCGTTCGACCACTCGGCGACCTGGACGGAATCGCCATCTTGGCTCGCGATCAGCAACCATTTTCCAGTCGGATCGAAATTGAAGTTGCGAGGCGTCCGAATCTTGCGGTCCCCTTCGCTGGTGATGTGTCCGACCGCTTTTGTACTGTTGGCGTTCACTTCGAAAACCGCCAAGCTGTCGTGTCCGCGATTTGACACGAGCACATGCCCCCCCGCGGGGTGAACCACGATTTCTGCGGTGGAATTCCGCATGCGAATGTCAGCGGGCACATCCTTGGGAAGTGTTGAAAGGTGATTGTCGGTCCGCGCTTCCAGTCCGTTGGTTCCGAACATCTCCAACACGCCGCCACGTCCCTTGCGGTTCGCCAGGGTGACGATTGTGGAGTCCGATTCGCCGCAGACATACGCCTTCCCAGTGACGGGATTGAACGCGATATGGCGGGGACCGGCCCGCTCCGGAACCTTGACGAAGCCCGGATTCGTCGGCGTCAACGCCCCCGTCTTCTGGTCGAGCGTGTACGACAATACTTGATCCAGCCCCAAATCAACGACGTACGCGTATTCCGTCTCGCCTTCCGTGCGGAACATGGAGCAATGGGCGTGTGGAACGATCTTCCGGCCCGTCCCGGCGTCGCCACCCGAATGCTGCCGAAAGTCTGTCCGACGATCAAGACTTCCATCCGCTTTCAATGAGAAGACCGATGCGTTCCCGCCGGTATAGTTCGCGACGATCACAAACTTCCCGGTTCGGTTCACCATCAAGTGACACGGGGCGGCTCCACCGCTGGTCACAGAATTCAGCGCTGTCAAATCCCCCGTTTTCCGGTCGACTCGGAACGCATGCACCGTCCCTTCGTTTTTCTTTTCGCCGCTCTCGCCCGTCTCCCCCACGGCGTAGAGAAACTCACCGTTGGGGCTCAGATTGACGAACGACGGATTGACCATCTCCGCGACCAGTTTCGGCTCCGAAAGTCCGCCCGACTTCAGGTCGAGTTCGCACCGGTAGATTCCCTGGCTGACGTTTGGCTTCGTGTAGGTTCCGATGTAGACCCAATACTTGCCGGAAGCGGGGGCTTCGGCGGGATCGGCGTAGATCGCCGACGCCAGAGTGGACATTACGAACAACGCTGTCAGAAACCGCCGACCGAAGCGCATGCGTCGAATCCTCAAAGGAGAAACAAGGGGAGACTTCGCCGCGGATTGTAACCAATGGAAGGTATCCGCCTCCATGGAGTCACCGGCACTGAGCGTCACCCATACGTCGTACTCGCCAATTCGAGATCTGGAATTCTAGAATGTCCGAATGGCCAGTGACGAGGAAATCCGACTTGGAAAATACCTGCTGAAGTCCCGATTGGGGCGCGGTGGGATGGGGATTGTCTATCTGGCGACCGACACCCGGCTGCAACGCGATGTCGCGATCAAGCTGCTGCCGAAGCGTCTGGCGAGCGACCCCGAGGCGGTCCGGCGGTTCATCCGTGAAGCGCGGACCGCCGCCCGGTTGAATCACCCCAATGTGGTGGCCGTTCTGGATGTCGATCAACAGTCGGGCTACACGTTTCTCGTGATGGAGCTGATACGGGGAGTTTCGGCCCAAACGCTGGTTGAGCAGGGACCGGTGGAATGGACCGTGGCGACACGAATTCTCGCGGAGTGTTGTCGTGGACTGGCCGCCGCGCATCAGGAGGGGCTGATTCATCGCGATCTCAAGCCGGCGAACATCCTCCAGACGCACGATGGGATCGTGAAACTCGCGGATTTCGGACTGGCGAAGTCGCTCGACGGCGACGAGACCAGTCCGCTCACGCGAACCGGAACGGTTCTGGGGACGCCGCACTACATGAGTCCCGAGCAGTGTCAGGGAGAGGCGCTCGACGCGCGGAGCGATTTGTATTCGCTGGGCGCGACGTACTTCACTTTGCTCGTCGGCCGACCGCCGTTTCAGGTGTCTCAGCCGTTGCAGTTGATGTTCGCCCACTGCTCGCAGCCGGCTCCCGATCCGCGCTCGATCCGGGGCGACATCCCAGAGGGATGCGCCGAGATTATCGCCCGGGCGATGGCGAAGAACCGGTCGGAGCGGTTCGGGTCGGCGGCGGAGATGCAGGCGGCACTCGACAACCTGCTCTCCGGCGCGTCGACCCTGGCCGTCTCTCCCCACGGGACCATGGCCTCCACTCCGCCGGTCGATCAATCGGAGGCTCAACCGACCGGTCCCTTCGTCGCCGCTGTCGATCCCCCGGAAACGCTGGAATGGACGCCTCACACCGCGCGGCCAGCACCAGTCGCCGGTCCCATTTCGGAAGTCTCCGCGCCCTTGTTCGTCGCGGATTCGCACGTCAATCGGCAACGGCGCGGTGGACCATGGAATCCGGGACCCACTGGGATACGTTTCCTGATTGGCTGCGGAGCGCTCCTCATCGCGGCGGTAGCCTGGTTCTCGCTCTCTCCGCGGGCGAAGCGGAAAAATCCAGACGAGAGCGGCGGTGGCACGGTGGTGTCCGAGTCATCCACCGGACGCCGATCTCGAGTCCCCGCCTCCGGACTTGTGAATCCGCCACACGATCGGGTGACGAGACTCGAGTTTGTCGCCTCGATGCCGGGAATTGAATCGGAGATTCGCGGTGTGGCGTTTTCGTACGACGCGACCTCGGTGTTCGCGGCGTCGAAGGATGGCGCGGTGCGTGAGTGGAGCGTCGCCGACCGTCGCGTCATTCGCGAACTCATGATGGGTGTTCGCGAGATTCACGCGATCGCGGCGGGCAGGCGTTGGCTCGTCGCGGGGGGAGACGACCGGAAAGTGTGGTTGTGGGATCTGGCCCGGAAGGGGGCCGCCGTCGAGCTGGCCCGAATGGAACACAACGTGTTGTCTCTCGCCCTCAGCCCGGACGAAACGCGTGTGGTGGCCGGCACAACCAATTCGGTTCAGTTGTACGAATTGCGCGACACAGGCGGGGACCGACTGTGTGAGCTGGCAAACTCCACCAACCGCAGCCCCATGCCCGCCTACATGGTCTACTCGGTGGCATTCTCCCCCGATGGCCAGTGGGTCGCGGCGACCAGTTGGAATCGCGCTTTGGGGATCTGGTCGGCGGTGGATGGCACCCTCCAGGCTTCACGGAAAGATCTTTCGAAGGAGTTGATGAGCGTCGCGTTTGAGCCATCGGGGAACCGCATCCTGTTTGGTGCGAACTACAAAGACGGCTTGTTTCGGTGGGATTTCCACCAGGCTGACGCGACGCCCCAGTCAGTCACGGCCGCCGTTGGTCGGCAGGTTCGAACCTTGGCCCTGTGCGGACGTGACCAGGTAATTGTCAACGGGGAATGGGATGGAATCCTGCGGCTGTATGATTATGAGTCAAATACCCATCAGGCGACGTTTCAGGAGTCGACGCGAACGGGGGCGATTCACATGACGATTTCGAGGGATGGCACATTGCTGGCGACTTGTGGCGGCGATCAACCCCGACGGGCGGGGTACTTGCAGATCTGGCGGATCGTGCGTGACGAGGGGAGTGACGACCGATGAACGGAGTGGACCCACCGAAGTCCGTTCTCGAACAGATCTCGACCTGCTGGCCGTCGATTCGCGATCCCGTGCAGTTCGTCATGCGTTACGCGCGGGCGATTCGAAAGTACGTGGCGGCGATTGTGCGCGATTCACACGACGCCGACGAAGTCGCCCAGGACTTTCTCGTTCGGGTGTTCGAGAAGGGGTTTTGTCCGGAGAATGTCTCGCGCGGTCGGTTTCGCGATTACCTGCGGTCGGCGGTGCGGTTTGTCGCGATTTCACATCTGCGCAAGAAGCGTCCCGGTGAGCTGAATGAGCAGGCGCTGTCGCAGCTCACGCAGCCTGAAGTGGAGTCGGAAGCGGAACGGACCTTCACCAGCGAATGGCGCGCCTGCCTGCTCGATCGTGTCTGGCAGTCTGTTGAGCAACTGGAACGGCAGACGGACGGGAATCTCGATTACACGGTTCTGAAACTGCATGTCGCCGACCCGACGGCACATTCCGACCGTCAGGCGGCGGAACTGTCGCGGTTGGTCGGTCGCGAGATTCGAGCCGACGCGTTTCGCAAGCAGCTCAGCCGGGCGAGGAAGCGTTTCGCTCAGCAAATCGTCAACGAGGTCCGCAAAACGCTGCAACAGCCGACGGCGGAATCGATGGAAGATGAACTGATTGATCTGGATTTGATGGAGTATGTGCGGGAGTTTTTGAAGCGGCCGGAGTGAAGGCGCGAACGTGAGGATCGCCAGTTGTAGCGACGACGCTCTGCGGCGTCGCTCCGGCTCTGGTTCCCGCGAAGCGGAACAATAACCGGCTGTGGCAAACACGCGACCGGATCGCCTATACCTCGCACGACCGGAAGCGAGACGATTTCGCGGCTCCATAAAAATGTTTCAATGCGGACCGCGCAGAGTATTGACTGCAAGTGGGCCGTTCAATGTTTAGACAGGATGAAAGGGATGAAGAGGATGGACAGGATGGACAGGATTGCTGAAGCGACCTTCGATCGTGTGGATTGGGAATATTTCGATTTCAAGCACTTATTCAGAGAGCAGGAATGGCGAGCAACTCCATCCTGTTCATCCCTTTCATCCTCTTCATCCTGTCAAATTCTTTCCCTCGGTCGTACGCAATTTCAGAGCCGCACAACCACTTGCTAAACCCGAGTCGGAGGGGCGTGTGAATTGGGTCTTGGGCAAGCCAGAAAGCTTCCGGAGCATGGAACGCGAGTCGTCTGATTTGAGGCCGTGCGGAGAATCAAGTGACAGTCTCCCTGCCCGGCTGGTTCTCCGCTGATGACCGGCTACTCTGGCGTGGCACGCCCGCGCCGCGTGATGCGGCTTGGCGGGAACGTGTCAACGAACCGCTCTCGAGCGGCGACTTGCAGCGATTGCGTCATTCGGTTCGGCGTGGTCCGCCGTTCGGCAACGACGACTGGACGCGTCCTACCGCCCAGGCTTTGGGCCTGGAATCCTGTTTGCGACCGCCAGAAAGACTGAAGACGTGTTGAAACTCACTCGGTCCCCCTTTTCTGCCTGGAGCGCCGAATCCCGGAATTGAGCAGGGCAGTGCGATTTCGCCGACTCCGGTTCCGCGACCACAGTCCCACGCTGTCGCGGCTGCGCTATACAATCCGTGAACCTTTCGACCCCCTTCCGGCGTCTGGATTGAGTTCACGCTTTGCCGATCCACGAATCCTGACTCGATTCACTCACTCACCAAGGATCGCCCCGAACTTGCTTCTACCCAAATTTGAACGTGACTGAGCGTGTACACCATCCGCAGGGATTGATCTACTCGACTGGAACGCAGGTGGTGGCGCTGCGCACGATCTACGGTCAGGGAGGCCGTCTTCTGCATCCGACCGGCGCGGTCGGCGTCGTCGTCAAATCGCCGGGCGATCTCGATCACTCGTACCGGGTGCGGTTTCCCGACGGGGTGGAAGAGGCGCTGCGCCGCGACGAGATCGTGCTGCTAGCGAAATACAAAGAAGGGGCGTTGACCGATTCCGAAGCGGCACCCGCACGGGCGGAACTTTTTGACCGGGTGATCTATCGTTGCATCATCGGTTCGCGGGCGTACGGACTCGACGACCAAGAGTCCGACACCGACTATCGCGGGATCTTTCTGCCGACCGCCGAGCAGCACTGGTCGATCTTCGGCGTCCCCGAGCAACTCGACTGCTACGAGACGCAGGAGCAGTACTGGGAATTGCAGCGGTTTCTGATCCTGGCCCTGAAGGCGAACCCGAATGTGCTGGAGTGCCTCTACACCCCGCTGGTTGAAAAGGCGACGCCCCTCGCGGAGGAACTGCTGGCGATGCGGTCGGTGTTTGTGTCGAAACTGCTTTACCAGACGTACAACGGGTACGTGATGTCACAATTCAAGAAAATGCAGGCCGATCTGCGAAACCAGGGACAGGTGAAGTGGAAGCACGTGATGCACCTGATCCGACTACTGCTCGCGGGAATTCGCGCGTTGCGTGAAGGAATCGTCACGATTCGCGTCGAGGAGCACCGCGAACGACTGCTGGCGATCAAACGGGAGGAATTTCCCTGGGAGGAAACCGAGCGCTGGCGCAGGTCACTTCACCGCGAATTCGATGACGCATTGGCGGCCACGAAACTCCCCGACCGTCCCGACTATCTCCGGGTCAACGCGTTTCTGATCGACGCCCGCCAGAGGGGAATTGGCACTGCGTTGCCCTGAATTCCGTTCGCCACGTCCCATTGTCAAGCTGACTCATGCACATCGACCCCAGACTTCATCGCCAGATCGAAGCGCACCCTTATCCGCTGCTTTTCGCCACGATCAGCGGGGCCCATCTGTACGGGTTTCCTTCGCCCGATTCGGATTTTGACTTGCGGGGTGCGCACACGTTGCCGCTGCGGTCGGTGCTTGGTTTGCACTCCGCTGACGAAACGGTCGAGCGGTCTGGAATCCACGATGGACTGGAGATCGACCTCGTGACGCACGACGTCCGGAAGTTCTTCGGGCTGATGCTGCACAAGAACGGGTACGTGCTGGAGCAGCTCTTTTCCCCGCTCGTCCTCCTTACGACACCCGAACATGCCGAACTCAAGGAGATCGCCGCCGGCTGCATCACCCGACACCACGCTCATCATTACCTGGGTTTCGCGAAGACGCAGTTGGGACTGTTCCGCAAAGCCGATCCGCCGCTCGTCAAACCGCTCTTGTATGTCTACCGGGTACTGCTGACCGGCATCCACCTGATGCGCACGGGTGTGGTCGAGGCGAATCTTCCCCGGCTGAACGAGTCGGCTCGCCTGCCGTACATCGACGAACTGATCGCCCGCAAGATCGGAGGTCCGGAGAAAGGCCTGCTCAATCAGGCCGACCTCGCGTTTCATGAACGCGAACACCAGCGACTCGTTGCCGAGTTGGAACAGGCCGCCGCCGAAAGCACGTTGCCGGAACAGGCCTCGGCACTGCCCGCGCTCAACGACCTGCTGGTTCGCATCCGCCTCCAAGAACAAACCGCCAAAGGCGAACGGCCGGCATAAGCCGGCTGGTCATTCGTCGCTGTAAGGCAGGCTTGAAAACGCACCATGACCCACCTCGAGAAACTGCGAAGCGATCCCCGCACCGTCGACGAACTGATCAACACGATTCTTGCCGTGACCGACGAAGACATTTTGTGGAATGCAATCGCCGTTCTGCACGTCCGCGGTTCGGCCGGCGTGCTTGACCGTGCCCGGGAATTGTGCCGCAGTATGTGCCAGCGGGAACGGTCGCTCGGGGCGACCATTCTGGCGCAGCTTGGCTGCCCGGAGCGAACCTTTCCCAAGGAGTGTGTCGACGCGATTCTCGGGCTGATTGAAGTCGAAACAGAACCGGAAGTTCTTCACGATGCGTTCGTCGCCCTGGGGCATCAAAGTGACCCGAGAGCAATCGCAGCCGCCGGGCGATTTGACTCCCATCCCGATCCAGAGGTTCGGTATGCACTCGTCTTTTCACTTCTTGGATACTCCGAGGCTGTGGCGGTCGAGTTATTGATAGGTCTTTCGCAAGATGAAGATTCCGATGTGCGGGACTGGGCGGCCTTTGGTTTGGGAACGCAGATCGACCTCGACACTCCTGAGATCCGCGAAGCCCTCGCAGCCCGTCTCGACGACTCCGATGAATACACTCGCGGTGAAGCGCTCATCGGCCTCGCCCGGCGAAAGGATGCACGCGCCGTTCCGTTTATTGAATTCGCCTGGAGTTCGGAAGAAATCGGCGACAAGGCCCGCGAAGCCGCCGAACTGCTGGGGATTTCGGTTAACACATTCACCTCACTCGAATGTCTCGACCCGCCTCACTCTCCTCATATCAGTAATTGACCCCCGGGGCAAAAGGAGGACATTGCGCGTTCTCGACTTGGAGACTCGTGTCGGCCACTCTGCGAGGATGCCACGGACCGCTTGAGCCGCTGTTGGCGGGATGATCGATCACGCTTTGAATCGCGGGAACCGCCGCGAGACGGTTTTCCACAAGCCGGCGGATTTCGACGCGTTTGTGGCGACGATGAACGACGCCCAGCGTCGGGTTCCCCGAGCATTGGAAATGGTCGCGTCTGCCCGGCTGGTTGTCGGCTGATGACCCGCTGCTCTGGCACGCCGGCACCCCGTGATACGGCGTGGTGGGAGCGTGTCCACGAGCCGCTCTTGAGCCGAGACTTGCAGCGATTGCGTCATTCGGTGCGGCGTGTCAGTGGAATGATGGGAGGCGACATACAAGGAATCAGTGTCCTTTGCCGCCCAGTTTCCCGTTGACTCCCACCATTCATTTTCCGACAATTCCATGATGAACACGGCAACCATTCCGACCGCAATCGACGACCTGCGCGCCGTGAATGAGGCTGTGCTCGCCGGCCGTCACATTGACCCCGATCTCGCCCGGAGAATCGAGGAACGTGCCGAAGAATTTCGGCAGAGAATGATCCGTGAGCACGGACTTTTGAACATCGGCGTCGACCTCATCCGCAAAGCTCGTGAAGAACGTCGCTCGTGAGGTACGTTATTGATGCTTCTGTCGGCTTCAAGTGCATAGTGCCTGAGATTCTGACTCCGAAGGCGCTGCAGCTCCGTGGAGACTTCCGAAACGGAGTCCACGATCTGTGCTCTCCCGACCTCTACCGGCGGAAGTCTTCGGGAAAGTTCTCGTAGTAATAGTCCATTGGACCATCCGCCATTACGGAATCCACATCTTCAGAGCCAGGGAGCCGATTCGATTCTTCGTAATAGAGAGAATTCAATTCGTCGAAGTTGTCGGCAATCGGAACAAACCCTTCGAAGTAACCGTCGGGCAAGTCTTCGAAGTGATTGCGACCCCAGAGATCAGGATGGGATTTGCGACAAACATAGAGCGCGGACTTAATGATTTCAATCATGTGCGTCGCACCGAGGCGTTCGTAACCCTCAATCGCGGTCATCGTCATGAAGCCAAATTGGTTGTAAAAATACTGATCAAATCCGCCGTTGTCGATGTCGGCGTCGCTGATGTATATGCAAAAGGCGCGGCGATAGCCTGGCGGATGGTTCCGCAGCCGTTCCATGACATCTTCGTAACCCAAGTGTCGCCACCAGCCGTCTCCGCCCATCTGTTCGTTGATGTAGGGCGTGATTCGGTGGTCATAGTGACCCATTCCTTTACGAGCTGGCATTGTGGTGTCCGTAGGTGCGGGGAAGCATCCCGCCAAGAACAGCAGGAACATGATGGTGGTATGTTTCATGGCTTCTGGTTTCCCCTGCTCGATACTATGGAAAACCACCCGTCGATACAACTTCGATTCCCCCGGCGTTGCAGCACAGCGTTGACGAGGACCCCGGAACATCTCTCGTCGTTTGTGCGCTCTCTCGTTCTGCGTGACGCTTGCCGTCGGTTCCAGCCTGCGGGCTGCGCCGCCGGTCGATTTTCAAAGCGACGTGAAGCCGAGCCTGCCCGGCTGGTTGTCCGCGGATGACCCGCCGCTCTGCCGTGGCACGCCGGCACCGCGTGATGCGGCGTGGTGAGAGCGCGTCAACGAACCGCTCTTGAGCGGCGACTTGCAGCGATTGCGTCATTATTGTGCGGCGTGGTCGGCCGTTAGGCAACGACGACTGGACGCGTCCTACCGCCCAGGCTTTGGGCTCGGAATCCTGTTTGCGACCGCCAGAACGACCGAAGAAGTCTTGAAACTCGCCATGTCCCCCTTTCGTGTCCCGTGCGGTTCGCGGTCACGAACCGCACCTTCACAACGTCGGACGCTTTAACAATTTCACAAGTAGCTTCGACACACTCGCGATCTTTTGAAAGTCGTCATCGAAGGTCACCACTTTCGCACCGTGGTGGAGGGCGACCGTGGCGATCAACAGATCAAGCGAATTGACCGCGACGTTCTTCTGCTGGCACGCCTGCCCCAACCCGACGGCCTGGGACCAGAGCGCGGGGGGGGGTGACGAGCATCGGCACGGTTTGAAACTGCGACATGAGCTGCCTGGCCTCGAGCGGCGTGGCGTGACGGAGGATTTCGAAAGAAATCGGCTCAGTGAGGTGGGCGCCTGGAGCCAGTATGAACGGAGCGATGAACAGTTTGAGCGCTCGGGGCGAGCGAGAACGCGTGAAATCGATCCACAGACTGGTGTCGATCAGCAGAGGGGGCATCAATGCCTCCAGCGTTCAGCGTCATGCTGGTTGGCGGCTTGATCGGCCGCCTCCGTCGCCTCGAAGCCTTTCAACTCGACTCCCCATTCCGCGTCGATGAATTTTTGGGCCAGCCGTTCCCGGCGCTTGCGCATCAGCAGTTCCGCGAGCAGCCGACGGATTGCCGGTCCTTTCTTCTTTTCGCCGGTCACCCGGCAGATTTCCTTGATCTCAGAATCGGAAAGCTCGACTGTGATTTTCATACGCCCGGTCTACAAAAGTAGGACAAATCAGTCAACTACGGGGGCTGTCCCGGGAGTGCATAGACACATATTCCGTAATCGCGACAATCGTGGTAATGCGCCCATTGGGTTCCGGTTGATTTTGGCACCATTCCGCGCATACGATCGGCCCTGCGAAATCCGCCAGCCAATCGATCCCCGTCGCGGCAATGCGATCACCGGTTCAGGAACGTCTCATGCTCTCATTGACATCCGACCCTTCGCGACTCTGTCAGGGGTTCGCACGTCGCGAGTGGCTGCGCGTGGGCGGGTTGAGCATGCTGGGGCTGACCCTACCGCAGTTACTAGCGGCTCAGTCCATACCCACCGCCCAACCTGCCGACGGGATGTTTGGACGGGCGAAGAATGTGCTGTATGTGTGGCTCCAGGGGGGACCGCCGCAGCACGAAACGTGGGATCCCAAACCCGAAGCTCCCGCGGAGATTCGCGGGGAATTCCGGCCCATTCAGACCAACGTGCCCGGAATGGAGATCGGCGAATTGCTGCCGCGGATCGCCGTCCGGGCCGACAAATTGGCGATCGTTCGTTCGCTGACGACGCACAATGACCTGCACGATGCCAGCGGGTATTGGGTTCTGACCGGGTATCCCTATGTCGGCCGGCAATCGCGGGAAATCAGCCCGACGACCGACTGGCCCTGGCTGGGTTCGGTGGTGAAGAGGCTCAAGCCGAGCGAGGTGTTGCCGGCCTACAGCTCGGTCTGGCTTCCCGACTGGATGCGACTCAACGACAACGTGACGCCGGCGGGACAGACCGCCGGGTTTCTCGGGCATCAATGGGAGCCGGAACGACTGGTTTGCGATCCCTCGGCACCCCGCTTTCAGGTGGAGGGGTTGGCATTGCCGCACGAAATACCTCCGCTGCGACTCAACAATCGCCAGACATTGCTGTCGCAGATTGAAGAGCATTTTCAGTCGCTGGAGCGTGGCCCGCGGGCTTTCGAATACGACCGGCAGACCCAACAGGCGTTCGACGTGCTGGCATCGGGACGGGCCCGCCGGGCGTTTGACCTCAGTCTGGAACCGGAGCGAGTCCGGGCCGCCTATGGCCCGACAAAATGGGGTCGGTCGCTGCTCTTGGGTCGGCGGCTGATCGAAGCGGGAGCGCGACTCGTCCACGTCAACTGGTGCCGAGAACCGGGAGACGAAGCGGTCAACAATCCCCTGTGGGACACGCACGCGCAGAATTCCGATCGGCTGCAAGATGTGCTCTGTCCACTGTTTGATGTCACGTTTTCGACGCTCCTTGATGATCTCGATGAACGTGGACTGTTGAGTGAGACCCTGGTGGTGGTCATCGGTGAATTCGGTCGCACTCCCAAAATCAACAGCCAGGGGGGACGCGACCATTGGGGACATGTCTTCAGCTTCGCATTGGCGGGGGCGGGAATCAGCGGGGGTCAGGTGTATGGCAGCAGCGACCGGCACGGGGCGTTTCCGCGCGATGGCAGAATGGAACCCCAGGATCTGACCGCCACCATTCTGCATCTGCTGGGAATCGGCCACGAAGCGACGTTTCCCGACGCGACCGGCAGGCCGATGGCGGCGACATTGGGGACACCCATCGCGCCGCTGCTGGGGCTGGCCCCCGCGACCGCCGAGCGGGTCCCCAGCTCTGGCAACCTCGCGCTGGTCCCACCGTTCTCGTATGACCTGTTGCTCAATACCCGATTTGAGGACCAGGTTCCGCTGCTGGAAATCGGACCGGCTGGACGGGCCAAGGGGTGGCGGGGGACTCCGGTTGTCGCGTCCGATTCAACCACTTCGGCATTCGGAGTTCAGATTCTGCGTGGCGGCGAGCCGCAAAAACCGGGAAATCAGTTCGCGGCACTCGGGTTTGGATTTCACGCGGGAGGCTCTCCAATCACCGTCGCGAACGGATCGAAGGCCATTCTCACCCAGGAGCTGCGGAATCCGCGAGCGGGCCGATTCGACGTCACCCTGCGCGTGGCGGCTGGCGGCGATGCCAGGGCGTTTCGTGAACTGCTGGCGTTTCACTTCACCGCGTCTCTGGTGTTGTTCGGTTATCGGGAGTTGACCAAAAACCTGTTGTCGGGAGTTCGGGACTTTGCCAAAGTTCGGCTCGATCTCGATTTCGACGATCGATTGAACGAATACCGCGAAGTGACCCTGTCTCAGCGGTTGCGCAGCCAGGAAGATGGTGCCAATGAGATCGAAATGGGGGTCGGTCTGGCGTTGATCCTGGAAAAGTCCTCACCCGGCGATCTGGTTCTCGCACCCGAAGAGCGCGCCTGGCTGTGCGTGGACGACGTCGCGATTGAGTTCACGGCCCGTCCAAGAAACGACGACGTTCGAGTTTAGGAACTCGTTCAGGATCAAGACCGTCGTTTTGTAGGAATCAACGCGGCGCAGCCGCCGTCGCATCCCGAATGGGATGCCAGAAAGTAGCCGGGGGTCGGAGCGCAGCTCAGACCCCCGGAAAGCGCTGCCAGGAAAAGCATCCCGGAGGGATGCCAGAATCGTGTTCGGCTATTCCGGTCACGTTTCTCAATTTCCCTCCGTCTGCCAAGCGCGAGCGCGATTCTTTTACACACTGCGAAACGCTGAAACCCATGCGAGAGTCTCACGCTGCAACCATGCTACTGGCATCCCGCCGGGATGCACTCGACTCGATACGGCTATCCCGGGGGTCTCCGCTGCGCTGAGACCCCCGGCTACTGTATTGCATCCCTGACAGGATGCGACTGGCGGCTGCGCCGCAGTGGTAGTAACGCTGTCAATCCTTGATCTTCCTGGCGACGATATTCGTTTGTGGACGGGTGCTAAAACAGCTCCGTCAACGCCCGTCCATCGACCAGGCGGTGCGGGCGATTGAGCGGATCGTGAATCTCGGCGTCGGGCGAGATCCCGAGCGAGTGGTAGACAGTCGCCAGCAGGTCTTCCGGCGAGACGGGGTTTGTTTTGGGATACGCGGCGTCGCGGTCGCTGGAACCCAACACGGTGCCGCCACGTATGCCTCCCCCCGCGAAGCATGCCGTCTGGCAGGCTCCCCAATGGTCTCGTCCCTGAGCCGCGTTCAGTTTGGGAGTCCGGCCAAACTCCCCCCACATCGCCACCATGGTCTCGTCGAGCAACCCGCTGGATTGCAGGTCGTCCATCAGGGCGCTAAATCCCTGATCGAGTGACGGCAGGCAGTAGTACGCCTTGAGCATGTTCGTGCCGGTCAGTCCTTCGAAGGGACCGTGGTTGTCCCAGACATTGGCGACATTGCCTCCCTTTTGGATATACATCCAACTGATCGTCACCAGACGAACACCCGATTCGACCAGCCGGCGGGCGAGCAGAATACTCTCGCCGTACTCATTTCGGCCGTAACGGTCGCGTGTTTCGGGGGTCTCCAGGCCGAGGTTGAACGCCCTCTTCGCTGTGGGTGCCGAGAGCATGCTGAACCCCAGTTCGCGGTAACTGTCGAGTGACTTGGCACCGCGCTCGGCCTGAAACCGGGCATCTGTTTCTTCCAAAACGTTCAGCAGCCCGCGACGTGCCAACAGGCGCGTTTCGGCGAGGTCGGCGGGGAGTGCGATCGAATGGGTGGGCTTTTCGGGCGTCTCTTCGGCGGCGGCGACCTCCATCGGATCGTGCCGGCCCCCCAGAAAGCCGGCGTAGGTTCCCGTATAGGTCGCCCCGTCGTGGCCGATGGGGCGTGGGATGGTGACAGCGGCGGGCATCACCCCCATCGGGGTGAAGTACGACACGACCGATCCCAGATTGGGAAAGTCGGTCCGGTTACGCTGATTCCTGGGAACCGCCAGCGTGTTGTTGATGCGACCGGTGAGGGTGCGGTAGACGCTCGGTTCGTGGTTGTTGCTGGGATGGGTCACCGATCGCACGAGCGCGACTTTGTCGGTATGCCGGGCGAATTTCGGCAGGTGTTCACAAACGTCGATTCCCGGGACGACCGTCGGGATCGAGCGGAACTGGCTGCGGATCCCCTCGGGGGATTCGGGCTTCATGTCCCACATATCCTGCTGCGGCGGTCCCCCCCAGAGGTAAATCAGGATGCAGGACTTCGCCTTGCCATCGGTCATTCGCGGCGACGGCAATACCAGCGGTGACTCGGAGGCGTTTGCCCGGCGGGTACTCTCGCTTCGCAAGAGCTGAGGCAACGTCAGCGCCCCCAGGCCAATCGTGCCCAGCCGCATCATCGCATCGCGTCTGTGAAGCATCACTCACCTCCCGCAGTAGACTTAAGCGGACGAAGACAATGCGAACAGGTCCATGGACTCCGAATACCGGCGTCCATGGACCTGTGTTTCAACATTCATCGGCAGTAAAACACGGCCGTGGAACCGCTAGGCGGCCTAGTGGTTGAACAGAAACTCCTTGGTGTTGATCAGCGCCCAGATGATGTCTTCCCAAGCGACTTTCTTGTTCTGCTCGTGCTTCTTCAGGTGGCCCAGAGCGATCTGGGTTTCCTCGGCATCGGGGTTGCGCGAATAGACCCAGCGATACAGCTCCTGAATCTTCTGCTCGTCGGTCCGTTCCTTGTCGTTGGCGAGGAGCGCCGAGCGGCCCGAGCCACTGGAGATTTTCCCCTGGACTTCGCTGCTGTTCAGCAAGTGCAGGCTCTGTGCCAGGTTGGCTTCCTGCGATCGTTCGCATTCGCAGGCGGTGTCGGCCTGAGGCTGACCAAAGACCTTCAGGAAGTAGGGACCAACCGTCGGGTCGGGCAACTGCATCGCCGACGTTCCCTCGGGCAGACCACTGTAACCCTGAGTGGTCGCGGTCACCTGATGGAGTCCGTCGTACAACGCTTCAGCCTTCAAGCGGCGCGGGTAGTACCGCGAGAAGTTCTGCTTGTCCTTCAGGTTGTAGTCGTTGGGGAGCGAGCTGAGCTGGTAGGTCGTCGACTTGGTGATCGTGCGGACGAGCTGCTTGAGGTCGAATCCACTTTCGATGAACGAGTTCGCCAAAGCGCGGATCAGCTCGGGATTCGACGGAGGATTGGTTTCCCGCATGTCGTCCTCCGGTTCGACGATCCCGCGATCGAAGAAGTGCTTCCAATAGCGATTGACCAGCGAGTAGGCGAAGAACTTGTTGTCCTTGGCCGACATCCAGTCGACGAGGTAGTGTCGGGGATCGCGATCGACGGCGATGTCGAGCGCGGGGGCGCCCAGTCCGGTCGGTTTCAGCGACTTGTTGCTGCGGGGGTTGGTGGCCGCCGCCGCTCCGTCGTTGTGGAAGATTCGCTGTTCCCGGGGATTCGCACCATTCTTCCGTCCCACGCGGCTGAAGAAGGCGGTGAACCCGTAGTAGTCGTCCTGGCTCCACTTCTCAAACGGATGATGGTGGCAGCGGGCACATTGGATCCGCAGGCCGAGGAAAAGTTGGGCCGTGTCTTCGACTTGTTCGTTGATCTGTGCCACTTCACGGAACCAAGTGACGGTCGGCGTGGTGGTGACGTCGCCCGAGGCGGTCAACACTTCACGAACCATCTGGTCATACGGGCGGTTCTCGTACAGCGAATCTCGAATCCAGTTGTAGAACTCATAGGTTCCGCGGGTGTCAGTCGGCTGCTTGCGTTTGTTTCGCAGCACCATGTTCCACTTGTTCGCGAACAGGTCGGCGTACTCGGTGCTATCGACCAGCCGGTCGATCAACAGGTCGCGCTTGTTTGATTCACCACTGGCGATGAAATCGCGAACTTCCTGGTCGCTCGGCAGTTTGCCGGTGATGTCGATGTACACACGACGAATGAATGTCGCGTCGTCCGAAAGCTGTGAGGGAGGAATTCCAAGCAGCTTCAACTTGTTGAACACGTGCGTGTCAACGAAGTTCTTTTCGGCGGGAAGCGTCCCCAAGTCGGCACCCAGCGGTACAGTGGCTCGGAACGTCGAGACCTGTCCCTGGTAGCGGGCCATGATCGCCACTTCCCCCGAAAGGTCGAGCGTCTTGACCAAGCCGGCAGAAGTCACTTCCGCCATTTCGGTATCGTTCGGCTCGTACAGCGCCATCTGTGTGACGTCTTCTGACGTGCCATCACTGTAGATCGCAACCGTCGCGATCTGCTGATCGGAGCCGCGGTCCATGATTCGGCCTTCGGGCAGGCACTTAATGCCGACTACGACCGGATCCTTTTCTGAACCGTACGGCATTCCCTGTTCAATCCAGCGGGCGATGATCCGATATTCGTAGCTGTCGACTTCCATGCGCTTGCCACCTCCATGGGGTGACCGTCCCACCGCCTTGCCGAGCAACAGGCTGGACCCAGGAGACGAAGGAGACAAACGCCGCCCACGGGCTTCTTTCACCAGGAATTCGTAGTCTTCATCGGGGTAGAACCCCAGCAAAGACAACTTGAAACCGTTCTGACCGCTGGATTTGCCGTGGCAACCGCCGCCGTTGCATCCCAGCTTGGTGAAAATCGGCACGATCTGATTGTTGAAGTTGATCGGAATTTCATTCGCCAGGCCGGTGACCGCGACCTTCAACGTGGCCTTCATTCCGCTCGGATCCGAGGCGACCACGTTGGTCGTTCCGTCGGCCAGCGGAGTGAGCAAGCCCGTGGGATCAATCTGGACAATACCGGCCGGGTCGGAAGCGAAGCTGACCTTGCGGGTGTGATCTCGGAATTGCCCGGAACTGTAAACGCCGGTGACGAACAACTGTTGGCGGGCGTCACGCCCACGGACCGTGACCCCCTGATCGCCCAGGTTGGGTTCAACCCGCAGGGCGGTCAACTGACCGGGATCGCCCAAACCTTTCGGTTTGACAGGCTCCGCCGCAAACACTGGCGAGACCATGACGCCGGCCAGGGCGATCAAGGCACTCAATTTCCAGGACTGGAACATCGCGTGTACTCCGGGTTGGAAGGAATTCCGTTTCGGGCAGGCGCTGCCGACTCGACGCTTTGGGGGCAAACCTCCCACTCGCATCAAACCGTCAGCGTGTCGGAAGCGTCTTTCGTAAACGCCTCGGTGTGGTACGACGGCAGGACCGCCGCACGAACGCATCTATTCCAGCATATCCATCGGGTGAACCGTTGGCAATCTTCTGGATTGACAGTGGATCATATCAGTGGGGGCTTGTGTGTCAAGCGGACGCGCCCGGTGATATGATCATTCCCTCCGTCGCAACTCGGGAACCCTTTGCCAATTCGCCATGCAGCTCAATCGTCGCACTCTTCTGAAAGCCGCCGGCGTTTCGTTGGCGCTTCCGTGGCTTGAGTCGTTCGCGCGCGGGGCGCAGGTGTCGGCGACGCCGCGGCGGATGGTGTGTGTCTGCACGCCGCTGGGGCTGCATCCTCCTCAGTTTTTTCCCGAGACAGCCGGGCGAGATTACCTTCCGTCGTCGCACCTGGAGATCCTGAAAGAGTTCCGCGACGACGTCACCGTCATTTCCGGGTTATCGCATCCTGAAGTCGGGCCGTCGCATGACTCGATCTTCAGCTTTCTGACCGCGGCCCCGCATCCCGAAATTCGCGGTGGATTCCGCAACAGCATTTCGCTCGACCAGTTCGCCGCTGAAAGAATTGGTCTCGAAACCCGCCACCCCAGCCTGGTGCTTTCGTGCGAGGGGTTCAGTTTGTCCTGGACGCGCAGCGGCGCGATCGTTCCCTCCGATATTTTTCCGTCGCGGGTGTTCGCAAGGCTGTTTCTCGAGGGGCGACCGGATGAAGTCGCGGCGCAGACGCGCAGGCTACGTGCCGGTCAGAGTATTCTGGACACCGTTCGGGGTCAGTCGAAGCAGGTCGAACGGGGCGTTTCGACCGACGATCGGGCGAAGCTGGACGAATACTTCACCAGCGTGCGGGAACTCGAACAGCGCTTGGCACGGGCCGAAGAATGGTCGAGAAAGCCCAAGCCGAAAGTGGAAGCGGCTCCCCCGGTCGACAGCCCGAATGGTGCCGACCTGGTCGGCCGGGCTCGGCTGATGTTCGATCTGACGCATCTGGCGCTCCAGACCGACTCGACCCGGCTAGTCACATTACTTCTTCTGGGAACCAGCGCGGTGCCACCCATCGAAGGGGTGAACATGGGACACCACGACCTGTCGCACCATGGTCAGGATCCCGGGAAAATCAAACAGTTGCTGGCGGTCGAGCGGGCAAAATTGGTGGCGCTTGCCGAGTTTCTCAAGAAATTGAAAACGACCGAGGAGGCTGGTGGAACGCTGCTGGACACAACGACGGTGTTCTTCAGCAGCAATCTGGGAAACGCCAGCACACATTCGACTAAAAACCTGCCGATCCTGCTCGCGGGGGGTGGATTCCACCACGGTCAGCATCTGGCGTTTCATCCCGATAACTCGCCCCCGCTCTCCAATCTCTACGTCAGCATGCTGCAACGGCTGGGAATTCCCGCCGAGCAGTTTGGATCAAGCACCGGGACGCTGACGGGGCTGGAGTTCGCGAGTTGAGATTCGGGGTCACTCCACCAGTGAATACATACCGCTGCCGGAGTGTTTCAGCTTGCCCTGTTTGACCAGCTCTTCCCAGACGGCACGCGGATATTGATTCGGGGGAACGATCCCGACAATGCCCCAGCCCGCTCCGCCGCTCATCGGCCCGACGCCGATTTTGGATTCCGCGTCGAGGCGGGTCAGTTTCAGACGCTTCTTGAACGCCTTGAGGGCGAGCTTGAGTTGGTCTGGTGGGATACCGCCGTCGGCGGAAGGAGTGGATTCGGGGGTGGTCATGAGGGGTTCTTTCGACGGGATCGTGGCGCTCGCTGCACGTATCCGGACCATACTACAGGCAACTGCGAGTCGGCTCCACCGATTGGATTTGCGACGTCATGCGGCTCTAAAAACCCGTCCGGAATTCGGGCAATCCGCGCCCCGAGGCGGGCCGTTGTAGAAGCCCTGACCGAACTGCGGAATGTGGTTGTGCGACTCTGAGAGTGGGTACGAACGACGGAAAGAATTCGACAGGATGAAGAGGATGATAAGGGATGAACAGGATGGAGTTGCTCGCCATTCCGGCTCACTGGATAAGTGGCTTCAATCGAACCCCCCAATCCCCACGATCGACAGTCGCCTCAGCAATCCTGTCCATCCTCTTCATCCCTTTCATCCTGTCTAAAAAATCAACGGCCCGCTTGCAGGCTACACTCCCAGAGGTCCGCGTTGGAACGATCGTGAACAGGTTCCAAGAAATCATTCCATTTTCGTCCAGCAAGTTGTCATTCCGAACCTGAATCGTCGTTATTCGCCATCACTGGCAGCCGATTCGCCGGTCTCCAACCTTCTCCGTTTCGTTGCCAACTCGCCTGCGCCGAATTGAGAAACACATCGACGTGTTGAATCTCAGACAGTGGCAATTGGAGGTTTTCGAAGCGGGTCTCGACGACGAGACCTTTGGGATGCATTTCGGAAGGTGCGGTGTCGGGATAATCACCCCGGCCATCGAGTTCCCACTCACGTGACAGCGTGCGGGTCACACCCGTTCGCAGTAGAGCGTGTGAGCCGTCCACCTTCAGCACAGTCGCCGTGATCACGCGAACCGGATCGGCGTCGGTGGTTTCGATCACGCAGCGCGACCCCTGCGGCATTGCGTCGGCCTGATCGCCGCGCAGGGTGTAATCCGGGGGACGCGGGGAGACCTGACCCCGGGCCGCCGCCGTCAGATGTTCCGCAGCATCCTGTCGGTTCTGGACCACGGGGCCGGTCGCGCATCCGACTTCCGTCACGGCCAGTAGAAGCCAAAACAACAGTTTCGGACTATTCATTGGGGCACACCGGGGATGACAAAGGGGAGGGACAACACGGAATGCGCCGGTGGGGTTCCGACGGCGGAATTCTTCGGTGTGAACGCGGGGAGGAAGTCTCGGAGGGGGCGGTTTGCTATCACAAAACCCGTTGGACGGCAATACAAAACCTGAGATTGCCCCTATCCCCGGTTTAGCCCTATGATGCAATCCCCGCCAATGCCTCCGTCACCCCCCGCACCGCTTTCCACCCTCGACGAACCGTCGATTTACACCCGCGATTTCTGGCTCGCTTACGGAGCCAATCTCGCGCTGGTGGCGGCCAATTCTCTCACGTTTCGGTTCGCCGACTACGTTGAGTACTTTGGCGGAACGAAAGCGCTCACGGGCTGGATCGTGCAAAGCGGGTTGATTGCCGCCATTCTGTTTCGACTGGTGCTGGGGCGGGCGATCGATCGCTACGGTCCGCGAAGAGTGTGGCTGGTGTCGGCGGTGGTGTTCATTGTCGGTTGCGTCTCGCACCTGGCCGCTGACCGGATCTCGCCCCTCCTCTGGTTCGCCAGAATCGCGCAACAGCTCAGTGTCGCCGGCATGTTCACCTGCGGCATTGTGAACATCCAGGACCAGGTTCCCGCGCATCGCCGGACCGAGGTCATCGGCAGTCTCGGCAGCAGTGGATTCATCGGGACCATTCTGGGAACCAATTTGGGAGACCTGATTTTCTCGTGGTTCCCGCTGGGACAATTTCCCTTTCTCTGCGTGTTCGGTGGAACTCTGGTTGGCGGCCTGTTGCATACACTGTTCGTGTTGGAACTGACCCGGCACGAACATCACGTGGCCCCGGAGCAATTCGTTGGACCGCTGCGGCTGCTGTTCCGTTACTGGCCCGGTCCGGTGACACTCGTCTCTCTGGCGATGGGGACCAGCTTCGCGGTCACGACCGTGTTTCTCAGTCGGTACGCTTCCGCGATGGGACTGCGCGGGATTGCCATGTTTTTCCTGCCGTACTCAGTGACAGCGTTCTTCTGTCGCTGGCTGTTTCGAGAGTGGGGGACGAAACTGGGTCGACACAAAATGGTGCTGTGGGGGCTGGCGGGACTGTCCGTGGGGCAGGCGATGTTTCTGCTGGTGAACTCGGATGCGTGGTTCACACTCCCGGGGTCGGTCTGTGGCTTCGGACATGCGCTGCTGTTTCCCGCGGTCATTTCCATTGGCGCGGGCCGGTTTCCAACGGAGTACCGTGGAACCGGGACAACTTTGATTCTGGGTTTCCAGGAAATCGGACTGGCGGTCGCGGCCCCCGTTCTGGGAACGGTGATCGACTGGGGGAACAAATACGGCGTCGATGGGAACCGGGCGACATTTGGCTACAGCCTGATGTTCGTCGGCTCGGCCTCCGTCGCCTGCCTGGCAGCGTGCATCTACGGGTTGACGGCGGCACGCCACCCCGATCGCGACCCGGTGCTGACTCCCTTGGCGAATCTGGCCTCGAGTGAAATCGAGGCGGAATCGGACGGGGGCGATATGATTGTGGTGACGGCGGAATAATCGCCGCCTGGCGCGCGGCATCGTCGTGACTGGCCACCACGCCCGCTTGCGGCATTCGCGACTGCGTCGATACAACCACCGACAGCATTCGCGTTTACCCCTGCGCCGGAGATTCCCCATGTCGCTCACCACCACGCCGCCGTCCTCCAATCACTCGACCCGTCGCCAATTCGTCGCCGGGAGTGCCGCCGCCGTGTTTGGCTTCACCATTGTGCCGCGTCATGTGTTGGGAGGAGTCGGGTTCATCGCCCCCAGCGAGCGGGTCAATATCGCTGGCATTGGTGTTGGGGGAATGGGAGGGGGAGACGTCGCAACGGTGTCAAAATTGGGGGCGAATATCATCGCGCTGTGCGATGTCGATGACGAACGGGCGGCGGGGAGTTTCAACGCTCACCCCATGGCGAAGAAGTACCGCGATTTCCGCGAGATGATCGACAAAGAGGCGAAGAATATTGACGCCGTGACGGTCGGCACTCCCGACCACATTCATGCGGTCGCCACGCTCGCCGCGATTCGCGCGGGCAAACACGTTTTCTGTCAGAAGCCACTGACTCACACGCTGCTGGAATGTCGCACCGTCACGGAAGCTGCGCGTAAAGCCGGCGTTGCCACCCAGATGGGAAATCAGGGCCACGCGACCGAGGGTGCCCGGCTCACCAACGAATGGATCCAGGCGGGAATCATCGGCGAGGTGCGTGAGGTGCATTGTTGGTCCGACCGGGCGGGAAAACTCTGGAAGCAGGGAATTGGTCGGCCTGCCGAAAGTCCCGCGATTCCCAAGACGCTCGATTGGAATCTCTGGCAGGGGCCGATTGCCGAGCGTCCGTACAACCCCGCCTATTGTCCCGTCGGGTGGCGCGGCTGGATGGACTACGGCACCGGCGCGATGGGTGACATGGGTTGTCACATCATCGACCACCCGGTTTGGGCGTTGAAGCTCGGGGCACCGACGACCGTCGAATCGCGCACGACGCTGGATGGTTCCGAGCTCGAAGGCAAACGCCCCAATACCGAGACTTATCCCATCGCCGCGATGATCTTCTACGATTTCCCCGCGCGGGGCGAACTGCCACCGGTGCGACTCACATGGTACGACGGCGGGCTGATGCCGGCGACGCCGGCTGAACTGCCCGCGGGCGAACGTCTGCCTGACAACGGTGTGCTTTACATTGGCAGCAAAGGGAAGATGTTCCACAGCTCGCACGGCGGCATGCCGCGCCTCTTGCCGGCCGGTCTGCATGATGCGGCGACAAAGATTCCCAAATCCATGGCCCGTTCCGCTGGTCACTACGAAGAGTGGCTCGCGGCGTGCAAGGGGGGACAGGCGGCCATTTCGAATTTCGAATACGCCGGCCCGATGACCGAGACCGCACTGCTGGGAGTCCTGTCGTTGCGTGCCCCGGGCCGCCGACTCGAATGGGACAGTGCGAGCCTGAAGTTCAAGAATGCGCCCGAAATGAATCCGTTTGTGCATACCGAATTCCGCAAGGGCTGGACGCTGTGACGATTGACTCAAATCTTCCTGCGGAAAACGCGTCCGATCCGCCAGCGACCATGCTATCCCTCACGGCGGCTCCGCAGCGTTCGGCATGGAAGCGAAACGCCCTGTTCGTCGTGTTGGGGCTGTTCGCGGTGATTGCCGCGGGGCCGACGATTGTCGCATGGTCACCCTTGCGTCACGAATTGCCGCGAACACGCTTGCGCGGTTTCACTGGAAAGATTGAAGTCGGTAGCGCCAGTCTGGCGTGGTTCGGTCCCGCGGTCCTGCACGACGTGCGTTTCTTTGACCAGGATGGCGAACCGTTTCTGACGGTGGAGTCGACACAGGATGATCGGTCGATTGTGTCGCGCCTGTTACATCCAAACCAGCGGCCGCGATTGTCCACATCGAAGCCCGTGATCTCGCTGCGGTTGCGAGCGGATGGCAGCAATCTTCAAGACGCACTGCTGCCTGTGCTCGAATATGAAGGGAAACGCCCGAGAAAGCCGGCTGAGTTTGAGTCTGTCGGGGGAGTCCTGAAGATTCTCGATACGGTGACAGGTCGGAGTGCCGAATGGAACGACATCCGACTGGCGATTTTCAATCCCCCGGGAAAAGACACGGAACACACTCTCGAACTGACCTCGCGTCCCGCGAACGGTTCCGCGGACGATGGGTTGAACGTGAATGCGACGTGGCAGGAGCCGCGACCGGGAGATGCGTTGTCGGCGGACGTGACGATTCGCGGAAATGGATTGCCTCTCGAATCGGCGGTTCCGTTTCTTGTCCGCCTGCTCCCTGAAACATGGTTGAAAGAGGTTTCGTTGACCGGTGCGGGGGACTGCGCGCTCAAACTGCATGTGGTGGGCGACGCGGGCGGAAGGATCACCGGTTCGATTCAGGGGAGAATGGGGGTGGCCGATTTGGTACTCGATCTGCCGTCGCTGGTCGGGACCGATCGAATTACGTTAGCCGAGTCGACGGTCGATCTGTCGATCGATCTGGAGGACGGCTTCGTTCGAGTTCACACGCTGGAAGCGAAGTCCCCACTCGGTGCCTGGACCGCCAGCGGAGCGATGTCACTCTCTGGAGTTCCTCGTCCACAAGGAGGACCGATGACGATTCAGGGGAATGTCGATCTTGCCCAATTGACCCAGATGTTGCCCGAGACCGTATCGCTCCCCGTGAATACCGAATTACTCGTCGGCGATTTGAAAGTCGAACTGCGCGCGACACCGGACGAAGTCGGCGAACGGGTGGTGTGGAAGGCCGCTGTCGGCGCTCCGCGTGTCGAAGCCCGTGTCGATGGTGAGCCCGTGGTATGGGAGTCACCCATCGATGTGGATCTCGCGATTCAACAGCAGCGCGACCGGGTCGTGGTGGATTCTCTGACGATCACGACGCCGGTGTTCACGCTGATTGGAAAACCAGACGGTGACTCATTGCGACTGAGTGGATCAGGAGATGTCGCCGAACTCGCGACTCGGTTCGGTTTGGCCGGCGAATCGAAACGAATGGAATTCGCGGGAAAACTCGAAATCACCGGGCAGTTGCGACAACCGGAAGAGGGGGAGATCACGCTCACCAGTCAGATCGTGGTTCGCGATCTGGAATATCGTCGGCTGGTGTCGCGACTGGTGGAACAACCGCGGAGCGCTCCTTTGCCCGATGGCGCGGATCGAAACGAGTCGGGGGACGGCGATCGATCCGGTGGCATTCTCCCCCAAACTTTTCGGGACGAGAATGCGCCCCCGGCAGCACCAGTCAGGCCACGACCGGAAGCACCACTCGATCGACGTGCGAAACGTGTCCAGGCGAAGGCGGAGCGAGCCGACCGCCGCGATGCGCGAAAAGAGGCGGCCAAGGCCGCTCAGGCGAAACGAATCGCCGAACGCGAAGCGAGCGCAATGGAATGGGTCCGCGAAGAAGCCTGGGAAACCATGTGGAGCGATCCCCAATTGACGCTGACGGGCGACTACCGGATGGATGTCGGCAATCGCACCCTAACAATCGACACGGTTTCTGTGGCAACGGCGGGGCTACGGCTCGATGCCAGCGGGACCGTCTCAAAACTGCTTTCCACGAATCGCGTGGATATCACCGGCAATCTGGTGACGACTCTCGAAGACCTTGTGACACACGTTGCGCCGCTTTCGAAAGGGCCGGTCCGATTCGTTGGGGAGCAGAGATTTGACGTAGAAATCCACGGTCATTTGGCGGAACTCGAGGGGGATATCACCGGCGGCTGGCGACAGGCGAACGCGTTCGGATTGAGCGCGGGGCCAGTCACGTTGCAGACACACTATGCGAACGGGGTGGCGGCGCTCACGCCTGCGGAGATGGATCTCAGTGGCGGCCGAATGTTCTTTTCGGGGAACCTCGATCTCAACGAGCGACCGCCGGTCTTCTCGCGGGGGGCTGGCCCGGTGATGACTGATGTCGAATTGACGCAGGAAGTGTGCAACGGCTGGTTGCAGTTTGTCGCGCCGATTCTTTCGCAGGCGACCCGTGCGGAAGGACGGTTTTCGCTGCTGCTGGATGAAACGCAGCTCTCCTTAGGGGACATGTCAACCGCTCAGTTGAGTGGGAGACTCGAGATCCCCGAGGGACGCGTCCTTCCCGGTCCACTTTTCGATCAGCTTGGCGAGGTCGTGGGGCTGATTGAGTCGGCTGTCAGCCGGATTGGCGCGTCGGGTGACCTGCTGCAACTCGACAAGCCGCTGGCGACGATCGGCAATCAGGCGATTGACTTTGAATTGCACGACGGTCGTCTGTTTCATTCGCTCGCCGTCGTGCAGTTGAGAAAAGTCGCCGTTGGTACCGTGGGTTCGGTCGGCCTCGATCAGACACTCAATCTGACCGCGGTACTGGTGTTTCCGCCGGAATGGACCCGGGTGTTGCCGTTCCTCAATGGGCCGGAGGGGCGCGGCCTGGTGATTCCGATCGAGGGAACACTGAAGAAGCCGCGGCTCGAAACTGGAACCATTCGGCGAATACTCAAAGAGATCGGTCAGGGGGCCCTTGAGGATCTCCTGCAGGGGCCCCTGCGCCGACTGCTCGATCGCTAACCTCTGGCGAGCGGGGTTGGCGTCAGCCCCCTGCGCCGCGCCCGCGTGCCAGCGACCTCACCCATAGAGCTTATTCGCCTCATCGTAATCAATCCGCCGGCAGCGCAATTTCCCCCCCTCCAGCTTCTCCCCCGCCGGGTCGACATAAAGCCTCCCGGTCGGATCCTTGTTCTCAGAGTTGATCCCTGTGACATGGATGTTGAAGATGAACGCGGTCTCGGTCGACAGCGACTTGAACCAGTGGACGTTGTCTTTGACGTCGGAAACCGTCGAGCATTCGCCGACGGTGAACTTGCGGTCGATCGTCGGCTTCAGGATGAAGTGTTCCGTTTGATCCTCGAGTCGATCGTAATGGCGACCGTGGAACTCCCCTTTGAGAATCAGGAACGCAGTCGCCATGTTGTTGTGCCCGTGCGGCACAACCGAGCGCCCCTGTTTGAGCGCGAAGATCTGCTTGCCCCAGGCGACATTCTCAGGGATTCCGTCGATCTTGGGGAACTTGAACTGCAGACTGCGGGCTCCGGTATCGACGAGTTCGAGATTCTTGGTCAACTTGTCGAAATCAATGAGCGCCAGAAAGCCGTCGACATCCGCCTTCGCGTAGAGTTCTTCAATCGTCTTCTGCCAGTCGGCCTGAGAGAGCTTTTGTTCTTTCAAGTCCCAGCCGAGTTGATTGACCCGGGCCAGCCATTTGACAACGGCTGGTCTCGTCTCGTCGGCGAACAGATCATGCTGCACCAGCGTTTGCAGCAGAGAGTACGAGAGAATGGATCCCAGCGTCCGCTGGGCGAAGGCGCGTCGCGACAGTTGACTCATCAGACTGGTCCTTGGAGGATCGGCGGAGCGTCGCCCGCGAGGTGGGGCGCTGAGGGGAGTCTAACCGACCGCGGGCTGGGTGGATATTCTGCGTGGAGAGGGCGGACGACGGCAAGGGGCTGACGCCACCCCGCTCGCCATCGCTGGGCTTGTGTCGAGGCAAGGCGCGGGGCAGAATGGGCATCGATCTTGTTCCCACTTTTTGCCCCCCAAGTTGAGGATCTTCGCGATGGCTCGCTCGCGCCCCGATTCCCTGTCTCGACGGACGTTTCTCTCCACTTCTGCCGTGGGAGCGGCGGCGATTCTGGCCGCGCCGGCGGTGATCACCGCCAGCAAGACCGACGCGAAGAACATCGTGGGAGAGGGTGAATATCAATACCAGGTGGTCCATGAGTGGCCCCGATTACCCAGTGAGTACACCTGGCAGACAACCCACAATGTGGCGGTCGACAAAGCGGGGAACCTCTATGTGATTCACGAAGGTCGGGCGGAACTCAAGGATCATCCTTCGATTTTTGTCTTCGACGCGACGGGAAAGTACATCCGGTCGTTCGGCAAGCAGTTTCAAGGGGGCGGGCACGGGATCGAAATCCGACAGGAAGGAAATGAAGAGTTCCTGTATGTCTGCGCCTACCAGGCCCTCAAGACCTTCGCCAAGCTGACGCTGAAAGGGGAAACCGTCTGGCAGAAGTACGCCCCGATGGAGTCGGGGGTTTACGCTCCCGAAGAAGACACCAAGCCGACAGGGCAATGGGGCCGAGATCGTTTCATGCCGACGAATTTCGCGTTTCTTGACGACGGCGGATTCCTGCTGGTCGACGGTTACGGCGCGTTCTACGTGCATCGGTACGACAAGAATGGCAAATGGTTGTCGTGTTTTGGCGGGGCAGGGGGGGGCGAAGGAAAGTTCAACACGCCCCACGGAGTGTGGGTCGACAACCGGGCTGGGCGAACCCCTTCCATCTGTGTCTGCGACCGCGCGAACAATACGCTGCAGTACTTCACGATGGACGGGAAATACCTCGAAACTCTGAAGGGATACGGTTTGCCTGCCAATATCGAAACGTGGAAGAACCTGCTGGTCGTTCCTGAGTTACACGCCCGTGTCACACTGTTGAACGAGAAAAATGAAGTCGTCGCCCGGTTGGGAGATGATGTCGCCCGTGTGACAGCCAAGGAGGGGGGAGGGATTCGCGGCGACAAGAGCCGGTGGGTGGATGGGAAATTCGTTCATCCGCACGACGCCTGCTTTGGTCACGACGGCAGCATTTTCGTCGCGGAATGGGTGGGAACTGGACGCGTCTCGAAGCTGGTGCGGATGTCGTAATTCGGTTTTTGTGAGGTCTGTGGTGCCGGCCGGAGGAAGCTGTCAACAGGGATGGCTTCCTCGCGGCCTTGGCACCACGGTTACTTTGAGGCAGGATCTTGAATTCGAGCCTGGCACGGTAAGTGGCGAGGGACCAGCCGGCTGACGCCGGCCGTTCGCCTCACTTGGTCATGTCGCCCCAGATGTACCAGTTGGGTGCGACGTACACCCAGTAACCCTGCGGCAGGTTGGTGTGGTCCTGGTAGTCACGGCCTTCCCACCGGCCGTATTCGGAGACCTCGCCGTAGAGTTCACGATCTCCTTCGGCTCGAATCACTCGCAGCAGATTGCTGTACTTCCCTTTCAGGCTGGCGATCTGTTCCGCATCCGCCGCCGTCACGGGCTGGTCCCCGTCGACGGACTTCACACTGGCCGTCGGCTGGTGTGTGAACGCGGGGGCCGCCTTTCGCACCAGTTCCACGAATTCGTGGCGATGCCCCTGCGGGTCTTCGCCAACGCTCGCTTCCGCCAGCTCCAGAATCATCGGAATGCTCACCTCACCACGATGAGGCGACTGTCGCAAGAGCATGCCGAACGCCGCGACGGCGGAGGACCACTGCATGTTCTTCGACACCGGGCGCGGGTCTTCGATGTACTGCACTTCGAATTCCTTGCTGGTCTCTTCGCCCGGCGTTTTGTATCGCAGCCGAACCGCCAGTGTCTCGTGCGCCAACGGCCCCTCGGCTGGCGTTTGTGGCGTGCTGTAGCGCAGTTTCGGACGCTCTTCGCTGGAGACCTCTGCGACTGCGGTCGGCGGCACGATCTCGTACAGGGCGGTGACCCGATGTCCCGCCCCGATGTCTCCCGCGTCCACTTTGTCATTGCGAAAGTCGGCCGCCGCCAGCACGCGATTCTCGTAACCAATCAACCGGTACGCTCCCACCCAGGTCGGGTTGAACTCGACCTGAATCTTCACATCCTGCGCGATCGTCACCAGATTCGCCTCGGCATCCTCAACGAACGACTTCTGCGCTTCGACCGGTCCATCGATATAGCCATAGTGGCCATTGCCATGGTCGGCCAGCTTTTCCAGCTTGCCATCCTTCAGATTTCCCATGCCATAGCCGTAGACACTGAAAAACACCTGGCTCCGGCGACGCTCTTCAATCAGTTTCACCAGTTCGTCGTCATTGGTGGTTCCGACGTTGAAATCACCATCGGTGCAGAGGACGACGCGGTTGATTCCCTTGTCGACGAAGTGATGCACCGCTTCGTTGTAGGCGAGCCGAATTCCGTCGGCCCCGTTGGTCGAGCCGGCGGCGACCAGACTGTCGATGGTCGTCTGGATCTGGTCGCGATTGGCCACCACGGTCGAAGGCATCACAACTTTCGCGGTGTCGGAGTAGGTGACAATCGCCAGTCGATCCCGTTCATCCAGCTTGCTCAGCAGCAGCTTCAGGCTGTGCTTCACCAGCGGCAGCTTGTTCTCAGACTGCATCGATCCTGAGACGTCGACCAGAAAAACGAGATTGGCGGCGGGGCGATCTCCTTTGGGAATTTCACGTCCCGACAGGCCGATTCGGACCAGCCGATGGTCCGCCTTCCAGGGGCAACCCCACATCTCCACCGTCACAGAAAACGGAACATCCCCCTGCGGCGCCGGATCGTCGTAGCGGAAGTAGTTGAGCATCTCCTCGATGCGAACCGCCTGGGGTGGCGGGAGCTGGCCATTCGTCAAGAATCGACGGACGTTGGCGTAGGATGCGGTGTCGACATCGACTCCGAAGGTCGAAAGCGGAGCCTTCTGCGGAGCGGAAAAGGGATTGTCGGCAAAGGCGGCGTACTCTTCGGCCCCCGCCCGCGGACCGTCTTGAATAAACCGGTAACCCTTGATGGACTCGATGCGATCACCATCAAGCCGCTCGTCAATGGCCGCGAATCGGGATTCCGATTCAAATTCCCTTAATTGTTCGCCAGCCTTTTCACCTCCACGACTCGTGGAAATACTCGGTGAACGATCGGCGGGGCCCTTCCTCCTGGCCGACAATCGCTCCTCGGTTATGCCGCGTGCAACGGTTCCAACCGGTTCCGCGACGGTCCGCAACGTTCGCGCGTCCTTTGCGACGGGTTGGGGACTTGTCAACAGGCTGTCGATTGGCTCAACTTCTCCACCCTGAATAGTGTTCCGCGGAGTGATGGAGGCGGCACTGCCCGATTTTCGCAGTGTCGCACCAACCGTCTGAGGTGCCGGTCGGCTCCGTTCGGTGCGACCGGAGAGAAATCCCCCCTGTCCCCGACCCTCTCCTTCCCTGCCGCTGGATTCCCCATCTGGCGACGAATGGGTGAATCCCATCGGCTGACCCGCCGCCTCGCTCTGATCGCTCAGCGCCAACTCAGCCGACCTCAATTCAAGTCGTGCTCGCTCCGATTCCCGCGTGGTCGCTTGGGCTGCCACTTCGCGCAGTTTGTGCGAACTCTGAAGGGCGACCGACTCAGGTTCTCGTTCGAGACTCGTGAATCGGTTCCGCTGAACTGCCGGAGCTGTGTCCCGTTCCTGTGGCGTCTGGTTGACCAGGGCGATTACCAGCGCGCAACCGGCAATGGTTGTCATGACGGCGATCAGGGAATGCCACCGCTTGGTGGGAATTGCCGCCGGATTGGGGGTTATGGTCGCGGGTTTGCCAGACTCCAAAGGCGGGCGCTCTGCGGCGGCGAGTACGCCGGCTCGCTCGGCATCACTCAACGCGGGGGATGGTTCCGCCGCGAGGGCGCCCCGCATTTGTTCGCACGCGCCGCGGAGCAACTCAATTTCGGCTCGTGCCTCGGGATGTGTATCCAAATAGCGTTCGAACGCCTCCCGCTCGGAAGCGGGAAGTTCGCCGAGCAGCCACGCGGTGAGACGCGGGTCATTGGGATCAAAAGTGGACGTGACCATGATTCGTGACTCCGTAAGCGGAGAATTGTGTTTGTGAGAAAGGCGAAGCGACCGCCTTGAGAATTCGATGGGGGCGAGCGTGAGACACCATCTACGGCGGCAACGCTCGCGAGACAAAGCGTCAGCGGCTACTGTGCCTGGGCCTTCCGGCGAAGCGATTGGATCGCCTCATGCAACAAGACCCCCACATAGGACTCCGTCAACCCAGTGACGGCAGCAATTTCCTTGTAGCGCAGACCCGATTGAAATTTCAGCCGGACCACTTCCTGTTGTTTTTCCGGAAGTGTCGCCAGCCAGCCGAGGATTTCGTCGGCATCGTCAGCGCGTTCCAGAGCGCCGTCGGGGGCGGGGCCGCTTGTGGCGACCCGTTCCAGAGTTTCCTCCGCGACCAGGTTCATCCGCAGTTCCTTCCGTCGTAGGTCGATTGCACGGTGGCGGCACACAGTGTACAGCCATTCCACGAGGTGCCCGTCGAGCTTGGACCGATCCTGCTGGCACAGCCGCAGAAACGTCTCCTGGACAACGTCGCGAGCGAGTCCGTCATCGCCAGTGAGGCGGCGCGCATAGCGCAGCAGATCGGCCTCGTGCCGACGCAGCACCGTACTCACCCACTCGGTGTGACCGTTTTGTCCGCTCATGTCGCTATCGCAGGCCGATGTGGCAACCCGTCTGGAAGGAGAAACGGACGAGACGGGGTTTTCTTAGTGGGATTTTTCTGAATGTGCCTAACCAAACGCATTTTCACGGATTCTAGACTCGATTCGGGCGGAAAAGACGCCATTCCGCCCGAACCGCGCATACCGTGCAGAGCCGCGACCGTCAGGAGTCCGTCGACGGTCACTGCCTCCTGACAGACGCGGCTCTGCCTATACACCCCGCTCTTGGTGGCGTGGAAGACGCCGCGCCGAACTCACTCTCCGAGCTGCTTGATAATCTCTTCCACACTCAGCAACTGTTTCTGCAAGCCGGCCAGCGTTTCGCGCACCTGCTCGACAACCTCCGGCGGGGCTTTGCCGACGAAGCTCTGATTTCCGAGCTTCCGCTCATGTCCCAAAATGAAGCCGCGCAGTTTCTCGGCTTCTTTCTTTTGACGGACGACCTCCGCCTCCCGGTCGACAACACCCGCCAGCGGAATGAAACCGTCGGCGTCGGTCAGCGAAAAGCTCGCCGACGTTCCCGGCCGTGTCACATCAATGCCGACTCCCTTGAGAACCGCTTTCGCCAGGTTCGAAAACTGCGAGGCGACATCCTGCAGTTGCGTCGCGACATCGGGTTGACAGCGAATGTGCAGCGCCAGTTCGACTTTGTCTTCAATGCGATACATCGCGCGGACATTGCGAACGGCGGCAATCAATTCTTGCAACCGCTCGAATCGGCGTTCGAGTTCGACATCGCGCCAGCCTGGAGGAAGTTCGGGCCACGGGGCGATCATGCACGCCTCGGCCGCCTGGGCAGGGGAGGGAAGTCCCCGTTCGGGGGCGAGTTCGTTCAACTTGGCCCACAGTTCCTCACACAGGAACGGAGTGAACGGCGAAAGCAGACGCAGGAGAACGTCCAGCACTCCGACCAGAACCCGCTGCGCCGCTGGCCGGAACCGCTCGTCGCGCAGTCGCGGCTTGATCATCTCGACATACCAGTCACAGAACTCGTTCCACGTAAAGTCGCGGAGCGCACGGGTGGCGGCGTCGAAGTGATAGTCATTGAGTTCCGCGTTGACCGTGCGGACGGTGGTTGTCAACCGGCTGAGAATCCATCGGTCCTCGAGACGCAGTTCATCCTCCGCGACCGGGCCCGCGGTATAGCCGGTCAGGTTCATGAACGCGAACCGGGTCGCGTTCCACAATTTGTTGCAGAAATTGCGGCCGTACTCAAAGCGATCACTGACCACACGGGCGACCGGTTCTCCTTCATCGGGAACGAACCACGGGCTGCTGTATTGCGGGTTCGCTTTGCACTTGGGGCACTTCAAGCGGGGCTTGGCACCACCAGCGGGAATGGCTTTCTGGTGTTCGATTGTCTGTGCGATCACCTCGGCACACGCCGGACATTCGTACCCGACCGGCAGCCGGACGTCCTGGCTTTCGCCCGCGAGCGAAGCGATCGTGAACCGGACCGCGTCGACGCCGTATTTGTCGATCAGATCCAGCGGGTCGACCCCATTCCCCTTGCTCTTCGACATCGTCTGGCCGAAACCGTCGAGGATCTTGGGATGCACATGCACGTGGGCGAACGGAACTTTGCCCAGGTTGTACAACCCCATGATCACCATGCGGGCGACCCACAGCGTGATGATATCCCGGCTCGTGATCAGCACGTTGGTGGGATAGAAGAAATCGAGAACCGCGTTGCTTCCCGTCGAGGACGGATCGGGCTGTCCCGACAGCGGAGGATTGTGATCCTGGTCGGGCCAGCCGAGTGTCGCCATCGGCCACAGTGCCGAGCTGAACCACGTATCGAGAACGTCGTCGTCACGCCGCAGGGTGTGTCCCGCTCCCAGTGCGTCCACCGCGATATCGGTCTCGCCACAAATGAGCCAGCAGCGGTCCTCGGCGTCGCGCTGAAAAACAACGTCGGTGCGGTCGCCGAACGCCGCTTGCAAGTCGGCTTCGGTGCAGGTGTCGCAGTACCAGATTGGAAACTGGTGTCCCCACCACAACTGCCGGCTGATGCACCAGTCCCGTTTTTCCCCCAGCCAGTCGAGATAGGTCTTGGCGTAGCGCGACGGGAAGAACTTGACCCGACTTTCGCGAACGGCGAGCAGGGCGTTCTCGGCGAGCGTCTCCATCTTGACGAACCACTGATCCGACAAGTATGGCTCGATCGTCGTCTTGCTGCGGTCGCTGTGCGCCAGCGGGATCTCGCGATCTTCGATCCGCACCAGGTGTCCGAGCTTCTCCATCTCGGCGACAACCTGGGTCCGGGCCTCGTAGCGATCGAGTCCCTGCCAGCGGCCGGCGTTTTCGTTGAGTGTCCCGTTCGGGTTGAGAATGTTGATCATCGGCAGTCTCTGCCGCTGACCACAGGCATAGTCATTGGGGTCGTGCGCCGGTGTCACTTTGACAACGCCGGTCCCCAGCGTGCGGTCAACGAGCAGCGCGTCGGTGACAATCGGGATTTCGCGGCCGTTGAGCGGAATCCGCACAAATTTGCCGTGCAGATGGCGGTACCGGTCGTCTTCGGGATGAATCGCGACGGCGGTGTCTCCCAGCATTGTCTCGGGGCGTGTGGTCGAGAACGCGATGGTCTCATTGGTCCCCACAACCGGGTACGTGAACGTCCAGAAGTGCCCTTGGACGTTTTCGGTGAAGACTTCGTCGTCGGCGACGGCGGTCTGTAAGAAGGTGTCCCAGTTGACGAGCCGTTTGCCGCGGAAAATGAGTCGATCGCGAAAGAGATTGAAAAACGTCTTGCGAACGGCTCGCGAACAAACGTCGTCAAGTGTGAACCGTGTGCGGCGCCAGTCGCAACTCGCCCCGAGTTGCCTCAGTTGGTTGAGAATCCGCGCTTCGTATTCGTCTTTCCACTGCCAGATTCGCTGGACAAGCGCCTGCCGGCCGATGTCGTGGCGGGTCAACTTTTCTTCTTCGAGCATCCGCCGTTCGACGACCGCCTGGGTGGCGATGCCGGCATGGTCGGTCCCTGGCATCCACAGTGCGACGCGACCCTGCATGCGACGCCAGCGGGTGATCAGATCCTGGCAGGTACCGTTCAGCGCGTGACCCATGTGAAGCGCCCCCGTGACATTGGGGAGCGGAATCATGATCGTGTGCGGTTTCCTCGCCGAGTCTGGGTCGGCGTTGAAATAGCCGCGGTCGTTCCAGATTTCGAGCCAGCGGGGCTGCACCAGTTTCGGCTCGTACGCTTTGGGAAGTTCGGCGGACATGATCAGAGGGAGGGTTTCACAAAGTCAGAGGAATCGCGGATTCAGGAGCCGCCTGGCCAACAACACCAGTTCGGCAGAGTCCCGCCCGTCAGGAAGCGTTCGGCAACGGTCGCTACCGGGCGAACACGATTCAGTCAACGTATCGCCTGTTGGGCCGGGCGGAGTATAGCGGGGGTGGAGGGAGTTGAGACAGTGACGGTTCGCAGGGAATCGCCAAGTCACTTCTCGGGCGTCAATGGGCGTGTGGTATCCGACGAACCTTCCTCAGGATCAAAAATCCGGGGGCGGGGGGAATCGCCTTCGGCCGATTCGGCATCGCGTCGCATCAGACCGGTAATGGCCAGTACGACTCCCAGGACAACCAGGACACCCCCTTTGCGGAACCCATTCGGTTCCGATGCGGGGGGTTGAGACATCAAGATCGCGCCGAACAGGGTGATCACCCCGCCCGCGATCACAAACCGCCACTTGAGAGGGGTCATCCTTGGGAGCCGACTTCCAGAGGGGTAATCGAATCTCCCAGTACACCGTCGTCCTTGAACAGTTTGTATTCAATGCTGTCGACCAGCGCCAGCCAGCTCGCCTCAATGACATTCTCACTCACGCCGATGGTACTCCAGACATCTTTCTCGTCCCGACATTCAATCACCACACGCACCCGGGCGGCTGTCCCCTCGGCGGAGTTGATGACTCGTACCTTGTAGTCGACAAGTTTGATTTCCAACAGTCGGCGGTAGGTCGGTTCGAGCGCCTTACGCAACGCCTGGTCGAGCGCGTTCACCGGGCCGTCTCCTTCGCCGACGACATGTTCCGTACGGCCGCCAACCTGGAGTTTGACTGTCGCTTCCGTCAACGGCTCGGCCCCCTCGTTCGTCATCACGTTGACGCGGTAATGAATCCGTTCGAATTTCGGCTTGTAGGTGCCGGCGACTTTCGTGACCAGTAAATCGAACGACGCCTCGGCGGCTTCGAATTGGTAGCCTTTCGCCTCCAGGGTCATCACGTTGTCGAGAATTTTCGCCATCAACTGCGAGTCATGCTGCAGTTGAAACTTGGTGGTCTTGGCGACGATGTTGGAACGGCCAGACAGCTCGCTGACCAGAACCCGGCGGACATTGCCCACCTTCTCGGGAGGAATGTGCTCGTAGCTGCTCGCCAGCTTGTTGACCGCGCTGACGTGCATTCCCCCCTTGTGGGCGAACGCGCTCGTTCCGACGAACGGCTGATTCGATCGGAAATTCATGTTGGCGAGTTCGTAGACGTACCGCGACAACTCCGTCAGATGTTTGACACCATCGGTCGTGCGCAGCACTTGAAACCCCGTCTTCTTGAGCGCCAGATTGGCCGCCAGACTGATCAGATCCGCATTCCCGCACCGTTCGCCAATTCCATTGATCGTTCCCTGCACTTGGATCGCCCCGGCGTCGACCGCAGCCAGCGAATTGGCGACCGCCAGATCGCAGTCGTTGTGGCAGTGGATACCGACTGGAATCTTCAGTGCCCGTCGCGCGGCGGCAACCGCCTCGGCGACATGTTCGGGAAGTCGGCCACCGTTGGTGTCGCACAGAATGACCATACGCGCACCGGCGTCCTGGGCGGCCACAATCGTTTTTAGCGCGAATTCGGGATTGGCGAAGTAGCCGTCGAAAAAGTGTTCGGCATCGTACAGCAACTCCCTCCCCTGGCTGGCGAGCCAGCCGACCGAATCCTTGATCATCGCGAGGTTCTCGGCTTCGTCGACCTGAAGTACCTCGTGGACGTGCAGATCCCAGGTCTTGCCCACAATGGTGATGGTTTTCGCCTGGGAAGCGACCAGAGCCTTCATTCCGATGTCATCTTCGGGGGCGCAGCCACGCCGGCGGGTCATGCCAAAAGCGGCGACGGTCGCGTGAGTGATATTCAAATCGCGGACGCGTTCAAAATACTCGGCATCCTTGGGATTCGAGAGCGGGTAGCCCCCTTCGATGTAATCGAAACCCAAGGCGTCGAGCCGCGCCGTAATCTGCAGCTTGTCCTCCAAAGAGAAGGAAATGCCTTCTCCCTGGCTACCGTCGCGCAGGGTGGTGTCGTACAGCTCGATCTGGGCCACGAAAACGCCTCAAGGAAATTGAGTTGCGAAGTGTTGGAAAACAAACGAAAACCGCCCCTCAGGTCGGCGACCTGAGGGGCGGTTGAAAGTGCGGAACAGGGGCCACGCCTCAGGTCGGGACGATTCGTCCAATAATCACGACAATCCGCACGATGCCAGCATCGGTACGGTGCGCGACGACTGAGTGGTGGACGAATTCGCAGAACATGAAGCAGGCTGGGAGTGAAGACCTCGTACGATACGATGGCAATCCATCGCGCCGTCAAATATAGGCGACTTGGAACGCGTCGTCAATCTGACGGGACAGGCTTCGATCGGTCGAAAGCAGGCATTTCTGGCGGCGGCCGTCGTTCGCCGAATGTAGCCCGCACTCTCCGAGTGCGCGGCCCGCTGTGCGAGCTTCATCCCTCGACGCACTCGGGGCTGGCGCAACCTCTCCTCGAAACGCGGATTTTCACGGTGCGGCGGGAAGTCGGAGGTACTCGCGGGTTGACTCGGGTGACACGTGCCAGAGCCGCGCCCGTCAGGAAGAGCTGATCGACAACCGCTGCCTGATCGGCGCCGCTTGATGTCAACGACTCTCAATACTAAATTCTTCAATGTGTTCGCCAATGTGTGACGCGACGCGAGTCAGGCAATCATGATACTGTTCACGAAACAGCCGATTCAGTTCCACTTCATTCGCCAGCAGTTGAGGAAGTGGGCTCTCCCATTCACCAACATTATTGCCCTTCAGAATCTCTAACGCCCTCTCGAAGTATCCAATCGACATTTCTACTGCGCGCTCATGCAGCTCAAATAATTCTCCCAGTCCAAAATGCCGAAGTGCGTTCCTTGTCTTATGTAGTCGATCGCAATCTCGTTCGACGACGACTCGCATGTACTTTCCAAACCCGCTCATTTCGACGTCAATTACAAAGGAATAATACCAATAAAACTCCCGCAATGAAACGGATTCTCCGGTGAGTCGGGAATCGCAAATCAACTGTTGCCATATCGCGCCATGCAACTTCTCTGGAGTTGACAACAACTGCTGTACAGGGACAACTCGCCGAGTCTGCATTACCACATCGCTTGAACGCAACAAGGAGAACCGGCGATTGTACCTGTTTACGCCGATATGGAACATCGCCCCAAATCAAGACCGCTATTCTACCCGGCGCAGTTCCAACACATCTTCCGTCGGCCGCCGCAGGTCGGCGATTTGTTTCTCGAGCTTTTCAACCAGCGGATCGAACATCGGGATCTCTTTGCCGTTCTGTCCCTGTTCGTTCTTGCGAAATCCGAACAGATAGGTCTCGTTCTGCGGCCGCCAACGATGGAAGTAGAGCTGGTTCTTTTCTCGGATCGTCGACCGCAATGTCTCAAACCGGTCGAAGCCGGGGCCGTTCGTCAATTCGACTCCTCGTGCCCATTCGCCACTGGTTTTGGTTACCAGCGGTTGGCCCCCCGACGACAAGACCCAATTCCCTTCTGGCAGTTCGGTAATCTTCAATCGCGGCGGCTGCCCGATGCCCATCGACGACGTCGGCAACCGGGAGTTGGAAACGGTGAATCTCAAACCGCTCGCGTTGGCGTCAATGCTCCCGACATTGACCCCGACATCTTTCGTCACTTTGCCCCGTGCTGTCAGAACGAGATCGACCTGGGGGAGTGACCAGCCAATGCGCGATTCGAACTCCGAGGCGAATTTCAAGTATCCCTTCGCATTCAAGTGTATCCCATTGTCCGTCAACGCGGTCCCCGGGGCGACCATGCTGGTGCTGATCAGGTCGGAGTACAGGTCGACGAAATGTGTCCCACGGGATTTGGCGATTGTGCGGATCGCCGCTGTGTAGCGCTCGAGGTCGCGATTGTGTTTCGCCGGGTCGGGCAGCGGTTTGGGCTGGTGTTCATGTCGCAGGGGGGACAGCAGCACGATTTCGGCCTTGGTGACGGCGAGATCGTCGAGCAGCCGATTCAGTCCCTGTTCGAATTTCGGCAACCCGGCCTCGCCTTCAAACGACGAAGCGGAACCATAACCGACGAAAACAACCGTTGGCCGGGCGAAATACACTTGGGATTTGAGCTGCTGGTAGCCATCTTCCACGGTTCCGAACCCGGCTCGGGCGTCACCCCCCACAGTATCGCCACTCCAACCGAGGTTGCGGAAGGTGATATTCCGATCGGGGAAGCGGGCGGTCAGAATCGACTCCCAGAAGTCATCCCGGCTCGCCCGTTCGACCAGGGTGTCCCCCAGGAAGACGACGCGGTCGCCGTCCAAGAGCTGGAAAATGCCCTCCGGACGTTCTTTGCGGACGAATTCCGGCGTTGCCGACCCACGTTCGCGACGTTGGATCTGTCCCCACGGGGCGGTTTTGCCAATCGTTCCAAGGGGAACGGCCGGTTGCCAGGCGGAGTCTTCGAACGCGACCTCGCGCCAGCCGGGGACTTCCCGCGGGCTGAATTTCCACCCCTTCCCACTGTGGTGAGAAATCGTCTCGCCCGTTTTGGGCTTCAACGACAGGCGAATCACTAAGCCGGCGGGACCGTCACCACCATTTTCGGCCAGAATGGCGATGCTGTTTTTCCCGACGCGGAGCGATTTCGTGATGTCATAAGCGTCGAGTTCCTGCCAGTCGATTCCCGCCCCGACCCGGTCGTTGTTGATGAACAGTGCATAGACGTTGTCGCAGGCGATTTCGATCTGCGCCGACTCCAGGGCCGGAACGTCGACGGTCTTCCGAAAGAAAACCCGGCCGGCGGGGGCTTTGGTCGCCGCTTCGGGCGTCGACCACATCCATTGCGGTTCGTCGGCCGCCAGACGCGTGGCAGAACCCGCCAGGCAGGCGGCGGCGAAACACAGGCAGGTGAGCGTGAGTGTCCGGATGAGGCGAATTGTGGTGTGCATGTGAGAATCGAGACTGTCCGAAGGGTTTGTCTGCGGAACTTATACACTGCGAAGGGGCGGAAAAAACACTGGGAACCGGTCCTGGCTCAAGATTCCATGATTCCCGTTCCGGGCGGTCGACGATCGTAAAGACGAGTGACGTCCCGGAAAAATCCCGGGAACGTGAACACCGGAATATGTGTTCCTGTCCCCGAGAATCGTCGAAACGACGTCAAGTGCGATTTTTGCGGCGTTTTCAACGCCGTTACAAATCAGACAAATCGTCATAAAACAGGGAACTGGGAACACTTACGCTGTGTCCAATGTATGAACGACGGGTGTCGAACGCCACACGACCCGTCGTTTGTCCCAGACCCGGCGTATGATTACCCAGGAACAGATGACGCTTCTTCGCGAACGCCATCGGAAGGAGAACAGGAAATGCCCCGGAAAGACGCGCTGCTGCGATTGCACAAGAGTCTGGTCGCCAAACGTGACGCCTTGCGCAAGCAACTGTTGATGGAGCTGGACGATTCGGTCTCTCCCGACCACTTGGGTGGAGATCTTGCCGACGCCGCACTTGACGACAGCCAAAACGAGATGCACAGTCAATTGGCGGCTTTTGAAAGTCGTGAACTGGAACAGATCGAACACGCCATCCACCTGCTCAAAACAGGTCGGTATGGGCGTTGCGAGGTCTGTGGCGACGCGATTCCCGCCGCCCGGTTGAAGGCGATTCCCAATACCACCGTCTGCATCGACTGCCGTCAGAAGCAGGAGCTGCGGGGCGGATACTCGGACGATGCGAGCGAAAACTGGGAGTCGCTGTCCGATTACGAAGGCCGCTTGTCGGACCGTGAACTCACCATTCACGATCTGGACGTCCCGGTTGATTAACGTCGCGTGAGTCGGGTGCCGTGGTGGCACAGACCACGGCACCCCCCGGCCCCTCGTGACCCGAGGGGTGACACCATGAAAACTGCGTCCCGGTTTCTGCTGTGCGCCAACCTGTTGTGCCTGGGTCTCTTTCTGGGACGGTTGGGATTTCCCCTGCCGGGAGTCGCCCCGCTCGAGGCGCAAGACTCGGGGCGCACAGAGGCCGCCCGGCGAGAGCTGGCCGATCCGGAATCTCCGCTGCTGAAGTCGAGCGAACTCTACGCGAAGATCGTGCGGCTCACGACTCCTAGCGTCGTACATATCGAGACCCAGCGGCGGACAATCCGGGGGCGTCGGGCGGACGAAACGGGTTCGGGGGTCATCTTGGCTTCTCCCCGGCCGGGGGAGTTCATCGTGGTGACGAACAGCCATGTCGTTGACGGGACCGAAGTCGCCGACATTTCTGTCCATCTGCACGACAAGCGGGTATTGCACCCGGTTCGCAAATTGGAAGACCGCCCGACCGATGTCGCGGTTTTGCTGCTGGCAGAGCGCGATCTGACGGCGGCCAGGCTGGGCGACAGCGACAAGCTGCAAATCGGGCATCTGGTACTGGCGATGGGAAGTCCGTTTGGATTGAGCCAATCGACGACACTGGGGATCATCAGCGCGAAGGGGCGGCGGTCGCTGAAAATCAGCGAAACGACCGACATGCTCAATCAGGACTTTCTGCAGACTGACGCTGCCATCAACCCAGGGAACAGCGGCGGACCGTTGATTGACATGCAAGGGGCGGTGATTGGAATCAACTCGGCGATCGCGTCGAATAGCGGAGGGAACGAAGGAATTGGATTCAGTATTCCCAGCAAACTGGTGCAAACGGTTATCGACCAATTGCTGACAACCGGCAAAGTCGTCCGGGCGTACTTGGGGGTTTCGCTGGATCCCGACTTCAACACCGAGAGCGCGGCGGCACTGAAACTCGATCGTCCGAAAGGGGCGCGTGTGTTGAAGGTGAATCCGGGGACACCCGCAGCCCGCGCTAAGCTGCTGGTGGATGACGTTGTTCTGACGTTCGACGGGACCGAAGTTCAGGACGAGAACCACTTGATCAATCTGGTGAGCCTGACCCCCGTAAATCGGAAAGTCAAAGTGGTGATCTTCCGGGGGGGCAAACACCTCACGATTGATGTGGTTGTGGGCGACCGGGAACAGCTCGACCGCGCCGCCGGTCCGCAAATGCAGGACGAAGGGACACAGCTCGATCAGCTTGGCTTAACCGTTCATGACCTGTCGGAAGAGTTGCTGACGCAGCTCGGCTACAGCCGGGAGACCCGCGGGGTGCTGGTCCTCAAGGTCAATGGCGTCCCTCGATTTCAGCAGGAAGTCCGCCCTTATGACATCATCGCGTCAGTGGGGGGAAAGGAAATCGCGAATCTGAAGGATCTGGAGTCGGCGCTGGAGTCGGCTCGCGGCACCAAGGAGGTGATGCTGGCAGTCAAACGGCGGGAAAAGGGGCAAGTACGGGAATTGGGCGTTGTGTACCAGCGATAACGCCGGATTCCCGAAGAGAATGTCGCCCGTTACATGACGGGCGACATTCCTTCACGGTATATTCAGTCCCTTCCTGTGAAACCGAAGGATTGAATGATGAGCGTCGAAGCAGTTGTGGGGGCGGCACAAAGTCGGAACGGCGGACCGGGTGAGCGGCCGCTGCATGTCATTGTCCACACCGCACCGGGTCGGGGTTCTCGCTTTTGGTGGGGCTTGGTGATTCTGGCGCTCATCGCTTCGATCGGTGTCAATGTTTGGATGTACGACCGGCAGCGGCAGTACTTCTCCGACACCCAGCCGCCAAGCGAACGGTTCCATTCGGGAGATCAGTTCAGCCGCGACAAACTGGCGATCATTCACGTCACCGGCACCATCATGCCGCCGTTCACGCACCGCGTGCTGGAGGACATCAAGCGGGCGAAGGAGGACGATTACGTGAAAGGGGTGCTGCTGACCGTCGACAGTCCCGGGGGACTTGTGACCGACAGTCACCAGATTTTCCATCGCCTGCGTGAATTGAGTGTTTTGAAACCGGTCTATGTCTCGATGGGAAGCATGGCCGCTTCGGGGGGATATTATGTTTCGATGGGGGCCGGGCCCGAGACGATGATCTTCGCCGAGCCAACCACCTGGACCGGCTCGATCGGCGTGATCATTCCGCACTATGAAGTCGCGGAATTGGCGGAGAAGCTGGGGATCGAGGCGGCACCGCTGAAGACGGGCGAGTTCAAAGACGCCTTAAGTCCGTTCCGAAAAATGACCGATCGCGATCGCGAGGTCTGGCACGCGATTCTTGACCAGTCGTTTCAGCAGTTCATCGACGTGATCGACACGAACCGTCCCCGACTGGATCGCTCGCAAGTCCAGGAATTGGCGACCGGCCAGATCTACACCGCGCAAGACGCGCTCCGCAACGGGCTGATCGACGCGATCGGCTATGAAGACGACGCGCTCGACGCTTTACGAAAAAAGACCGGGCTGAGCAAAGCCCTCGTGATTACCTATTCGCACCCCACCAGCGTACTCGACATCGTTCTCGGGTCGGCGAAGGCCAAAGAGCCCGCGAGTCCCTGGCAGTCGCTGCTTGACGCCAGCGTCCCGCGGGCGATGTATCTCTGTTCTTGGAACGCGCCCAACGCGGAGTAAAATCGACATTACCGGTGCCACTCGGTGGTCGAGCCATCGCCGAAATGCGAATCGTCGAATATACTCCTCGCGGCCGAAAACGCGACATTGCACCCGAGGTGGATGGGGAATTGCGAAAGCCGGATGGCGGCGGGTATTGGCGACGGCCCCATCCGCCTTGAGCGGATGGGGAGAAAGATCGATGGCTAGCCGCAAGACACATTGCGCGGTCCAGGCCCCATCCACCTTGTGTGGATTGGTGAATCAGATCTTCGCTCTGTCTGCCACACATGACGTCGGTAACCAAGTCAATCGGCACCACCGGCGATTTTCATGCTTATTGCAACGCATGAATGCGTTCTACGTTCCCTGCGACGATTGGAGACCAATCGCTCTGCGATCTGGACGGGTACCGTTTGACGCTGATCTTGTCTGACATAGCGAGGATCTCATTCACCATCCGGGCAAGCCGGATGGGGTCTGGGGGGACAGAGTCCCCCCAGTTTCGGTCTCGCAGCGTCGCCGTTCTCTCCACGCCTTACGGCAGCGGAACCGTCCGTAGCGACTGCTTCCCATCCTTTTGAACAATGACGACCGCCAGGTCATCGCTCAGTCGATCAAGCTGAACCGTTCCTTCCAGATCCTTGATCGTTTCGAACGCCTGGCCCTCGGTCAACTTTTCGTTCGGCACAGGAGCGGTGATACCTTCTTTACGACCAATGTCCTTGGTGCTGATCTTCATCACACCGCGATTGTTGTTGCTCATCAGCAGGAAGTTCTCGTCTCCCTTTTTGTAGGCGATCATGTCGAGCGGCATGTTGCGGTTCCCCAGCTCGGCGACGGTTGTGCCGCGCGTTTTGGATCCCGATTCGATCGCCGTGATCGGAAAGCGTACCAGCGGCGTGCAGGTGAAACCCGCCAGCACCGAGGGAACGCCATCAATGTTCATCGCGACAAACGTGCGGACCGTGGCGTTGTCCTCCATCCGCCCATGAGCGCCGTGGTAGATTTCGACTCCCGTCCCAATCGCGTTTTCAGAAAACGGGAACGCGAACTCACGAATCTGCGACGGTGTGCCGGCGGCCGAAACTCCGGAAACCAGGACTTTGCCCGAGGCGTAGGCGATATCGGTTACCGCTTCATTCCGGAGGTTGCGGGCCCTTGGGCCTTCCCCCACGAGCTTGTCTTCGGGCGGGTTGGGCAACGTCGCTTTCAGGAACGGCACCTTGGCCAGCGAGACCAGAGCGATCTCGCCCGACTGGTTGATACGAACCAGAGCCGGTGCCTTGTCGTCACCGGAACTGAGCGACAGGAAGATGTTCGCGGTCAGAGGATTGACGGCCAGATCGTTGACCGCCAACGGAGTTTTGAGGCCCGCGACGCTGGCCAGTTTCCCGGCGAGGTCGTCGATGTTGCGCTGGGGGGCTCCCTTGGCCGGGGTGGCATCGCCCGTGTCGACCGCGAAAATCGCCGCCCCTTTCGCGTCACCGATGAACAGCACCCCGTCGGGACCAAATGCCAGTTGACCGGCTGACTTCAAATCGGGGGTTCCCTCTTTGAGGCCCCATTTGTGAGCCGCTTGGGAGGTGCCAGCGGAACAGACGACCGCCGCCAGGAAACCACAGAGAATGAGATTCGCGCGCATAACTCGCTCCGGATGCAGACCAGAATCGCGGCACGCGACCATCGCGGCCGACAGCCAAGGGGATTATCAACCGGGATCCGGCAAAAGGTCAACCGTGCGGTGTTCACTCGGAACGGCAGTCGATCCACGCTACGATACCTGTTCCCCAATGAACCAGATCCTGGAAGGAGTGGCGATGTCGTCTGCCGTGTCCCGTCGTAGATTTCTGACCAACACTTCAGCGGTTGCCGTCGCGGGTGCGCTGGCCACTGCGGAAGGGACGCGGGTCGCCGCCGCCGACGGTGTGGTTCACAAGCCGAAATTCTCACTGAACACCGCGACAATCCGCGAGCAGAAGGTGGGGATCGTCCGCGAGATCGAAATCGCCCGGGAAGCGGGATACGACGCGCTCGAACCGTGGATGGACGCGCTGCACCGGTACGTCGAAGAGGGAGGATCGCTTCCCGATTTGAAGAAGCGGATTCAGGACGCGGGTTTGATCATTCCCAGCGCGATCGGCTTCGCACAGTGGATTGTCGATGACGAGTCGGCGCGGAAACAGGGACTGGAAAACGCCAGGCGGGACATGGACCTGTTGGCGCGGATCGGTGGCCTGCGGATTGCCGCCCCCCCTGTTGGCGCACACGACAAGCCCGGTCCCGATCTCGCGACGGCCGGGCAACGGTACCGCGCGCTTTTGGAATTGGGAGACCAGATCGGCGTCGTTCCTCAATGTGAGGTATGGGGCTTTTCGAAAACACTCAGCCGGCTGTCGGAAACCGCCTACGTCGTCATTGAGGCGAATCACCCCAAAGCGTGTCTGCTCCCCGACGTTTACCATCTGCACAAGGGAGGTTCGGGATTCGAGGGGGTGAAGGTACTTTCGGGAGCGGGAGTGCATGTCTTCCACATGAACGACTATCCGGCACAGCCCGGCCCCAAGGAGATCAACGATTCGCATCGCGTTTTCCCGGGGGACGGTGTCGCCCCACTGGGACTGATTTTGCGGGATCTCTATGCTGCCGGTTTCAGCGGCGTGTTGTCTCTGGAACTGTTCAACCGTGAATACTGGAAACAGGATCCGATGCTGGTTGCCAAGACCGGATTGAAAAAGATGCAGGAAGTGGTCGCGCAGGCATTGAAGCCGGCGTGACGATTTCAATCGAGAACGACGGATTGGAGATTCCCAGGTCATGAAAACCCTCAAGATCACCGGCCGATCAACGAACAGCCTACAAGCGGTTTGAATGGTCGGAAAACCGGCGTGTCGACTGGCAATGTCGTCTCACCGAGTCCAAGGGTCGTCTGATGAGATGTGTGGTTCCTGAATTCTGGCGTGGACTGACGGTCTGGTTGGCCTTGCTGGCCGGTCTTGTCGGAGTGTCACCCGCACAGGCCGGCGTGGACGAAGCCCGCGATTATCTCTCCAAAGCGCAGGAACATCTCGCCGCCAGCGATACGCTGGTGGTTGACAACCTCCTTCGATTGGCCGAGGCGGCCCTCGACGACGCCCCGCTTGATCAACGCGGGCCGCTTCAGACCGAGGTCGAAGCATTGCGCAAGCAATACGAATCTGACGCGTCGGTGCGCAGCGCTAGACTTCTGGCGCAGCGGATTGAGCGACTGTTCGACGAGGCGGTGATCACGCTGGGAACACCGCGCGGAGGTGGCGAGGCGACGTTGCGCCGCATTGAAGAGTTGCTCAACGAGCATGGAACTGCCAAAGCGCTAGGAGTGAGCTTCGCCGAGAAATACCGGCAGCGGCTGACGTTGTTTCGCAGGGCGCACGACCGCAAACTGAAGGATCGCGGATGGGACACCGCACCGAGTCGGGCGCTGCCGATGGATGCCGAAGACGATGAGAGCGAAGTTGTCGTTCCCCCGGTGCGGCGCGAACGCTCGGCGGTCCGCGAACCGGTCGCAAGCCAGCCTTCAAAATCCACCAAGCGGGTTCCGACTCAAGATTCTGATGTCGAGCCGGCTCAGCCCGTTTCGGACGGCGGACAGTCGGGGACATCGTCTGGTCCCACGACGCAGTTCATCCTCTTCGGCGGAACGCTTTCGAATACCAGCATTTTCTCCCGGGTCTGGAAGCTGTTATTAATCGTGGCGGCGAGCTTCGTCGCCCTGGTGAAGTCGGACTTCCCACCGATCGATAAAGTGGCCCGACTCTCAAAAGTCAAGGACTACATTTCTCGTGTTCCGCCACCCATGTGGGGACTGCTGATGGCGGTCATCGGCGTCTGGTGGATGGTTGACGGTTGGATCATCTACGGGCTGGTCGTTTCCCTGGCGATGCTCTCGGTGGCGACCTACATGGCGATCGATGTGATCGAACGGGTCGGACTTCTAGGCGCTCCAGCCGCCAAATCGATTCGCAAGTACGGACGAGTCATTGTGCTGCTGGCACTGGCCGTGGCGTTCACGCATCTATTTGTGGGAGGGGCGTGGACGGTTGTTTGAGACGTGACGTCATACTCCGCGCGGAAGAAAACGAGACGTCTGCTTGGTAGGACACGTCATCAGCCGCGGAAGTAGAAACGAGCGTGATTTGTCCAGCAAGCGGAAATGGCGAGTGATTCCATCCTCTTCATCCTGTCAGATTCTTTCCGTCCGTCTGTCCCATTCTCCAAGCCGCACGACCATACGTCGCGGATTGGAAGAAGATTTAGACAGTATGAATGGGATGAAGAGGATGAACAGGATTCGTGTGACGGCAGTTGATTCTGTGAATACCTTGGCTCCGGCCCTGCGAATCGGGGCCGGGCTGGGTTTTGCGCGGCATGTGATGCGGAGCAACCGGCAGCAAACAAACTGGTGGTTCGCGATCCTCACGCCACCTCCACCGGGCGGGGGGATTCCACAACAATCGGAGCGGCATTTTCAATCCGCCGCGCGACCGCGTACTGGAACCGGGCGTTGAGAAAGAAGGCGGCGAACGCCAGCGCCACACTGAACGCGGTCCAGAATCCCGAGGCACCCCAGCCACGATACAGACCGAGCCAGACACCCAGTGGGAACCCGAGTCCCCAGTACCCGACCGCGGTGATGATCATCGTGACTCGTGTGTCTTTCAAGCCACGGAGGGCGCCGGCTGCCGCGACCTGCAGGCCGTCAAAAAGCTGAAAGATGGCGGCGAGCCAAATCAGTTGGGCACCGACCACATGCACTCCCGGATCGCTGGTGTAGAGTCCCACAAAAAACTGAGGCACTGACGCCAATGCGGTGGCGGACAACAGCATGAAACTGGCACACAACCCGGCGCCGACCGTCCCGGCCCACCGGGCTTTGGCCGGGTCACCGGATCCGATGAAGTGTCCCACACGCACACAGACGGCGATCGAAATCCCCAGCGGCACCATGAACGTCAGCGACGCCAGGTTGAGCGCGATCTGGTGGCCGGACACCACTTCCGCCCCAAAACGCCCGATCAACAAACCCGCGAAGGCGAAACAACTCACCTCCATGAACAGGCTGATCGCGATCGGAATTCCAATCTGCATGAGATGCCACAAGGCGTGAAACCGGGGTGCTTCAAACCGGAGAAACGGTTCGAACTGGTGATAGTGTCGGGTCCGCAGGATCCACAGCGCGAGGCAAGCGGCCATGATCCACTCGGCGACCGCCGTCGAGACACCGCAGCCGACTGCCCCCATCGCGGGAAACCCGAGATGGCCATACATGAAGACGTAGTTACCAACAATGTTGGCGACTGTTCCCACGAGGCTGATGACCAGAATGGGGCGGGTTGTGCCGACTCCTTCGCAGAAACCGCGCAGGGCGACAAACGCCATCAACCCGGGCATTCCGTAACTGACAGCGCAAAGAAACGCCGACGCCTGTGAAATCAGCTTCGCCTCGACGCCAAACGCCACCATGATGTGCGACGCGTATTGCAAGCCGACGAACAGCACAGTGCCGACAGCAAAACTCAACCAGAGGCCCTGCCGAAGGTGTTGACCGCATTCAAGCCGCCGGTCGGCACCGTAGGACTGCGCGACCGAGGGGGAGATCGACATCAGAACCCCCATCCCGCTGATCACCAGGGGCATCCAGGCGCTGCCCCCGACGGAGACGGCGGCGAGGGATTCCGAGCCCAACTGCCCCGCCATGATCGTGTCCACCACACCCATCGAAATTTGGGCGAGTTGCGCGCCGATCGCCGGCCCGCCGATCCGCATCAGGGCGCGGGCCTCCGCGAGAACACCGGTGGCTTCGTTCGATGGATCTGACATGGTTCGAGCTGGACAACGCTGAAGGGGGGCACGTTCGCGCAAGTGCTGGATTTTCGCACGGAATAACGACAACATTCGAACAGTGCAAGGCCTCATGAATCTCCTGAGGCACTCAACAGCGCCATCACGAGATTGATTCCGTTGAATGTCGCATGGGCCACGACGACTGCGATGTAACTGCGGCGACGCCAGTACAGGAAGCCGAGTGCGAACGCGAGGGGAAACAGCGCCAGTCCGTCGGGTCGGCCGGGGGCGAAGTGAACGCCGCAGAAGAGCAGGCTACTGAGGTTGATCGAGGTCCAACCCGACAAGCCGACGCGGTCTTCCAAGGTTCCCTGCACGAAGACACGGTACTGCAATTCTTCCAACAACGGGGCGAGAACCACCGCCGACAGTGCGACCCAGGGCCAGATTCTGGAGTCACCGCTCTTCAGCGCCTGGAGCAGAGGATGAACCACATCGGGATCTTTCCAGCCGGCGGCCGCCACGCCGAAATTGATCGCCATCACCGGTAAAAACACGGCACAGGCGGTTCCAAGTCCGAAGGCAATCTCTGGTCCAATGGGTCCACGATGGAGGCCGAGGTTCTCGCGATTCCATTGACGAAACGCCAGAGGGAACAGAAGCAGCGTCCCCAAGCACACCAATCGGGACAGACAGTCAACCTGGAGGGATTGCAGCAGGTCCGGCGGATCTTTCTGTGGAACAGCCAGGTGGATCCAGGCTGAGACAATGTAGACCAGAGGAAACGCCACCAGAGGGAGAATCCCGGGCCACTCGATTCGAGGCCGGTCGCGCCACGGAACTATGGGCACGCCTCGCGCCAGCCGCCCCCAGATCAGTCCCCAACTTCCCGCGCACAGCGTGAACAGGCCCACCAGAACCAGTGAGTCGAGCTGCGGAACCAGAGAGGCAAACATACGCCGTTGTCAGGGAGAACTCGAACTCGTTGTTGTGGGGATCGGAACGGAGGGAGTGTAGTGAATCGGTAGGTTGGGGAATACGGCCTGGTCAGGTCTGACGCTGGGGGGACTCTGTCCCCCCAAACCCCCCTGGGATTTTCCTAGGCATCGGTCCGATGGCCAATGGGCGGAAAAGAAATCGGCCTTTGCGAGAACAGATGGTACCGAATCCGATTGTCGTTTCGTGTCAGAAGTGTTAGAAGTGTCAGTCGCTGGATTTCCCGTGTGTGGGTTCCCCGGTTGTCGAGTCAACAGTTCCCAATTTGCTCGCGTAGTACGCGGTCGCCATGAGCCAGGCGCATTCCAGGACGACCAGGACGCGATTCTGCCAGCCGACCAAAACCGTGGGACCGGGCTTTCCTCCATTTCGCGGCAGCATGATTCCCAACGACACAAAAAACAGAACCAGTCCCACGAGTGGCAGAAACGCCGTCCCGAGCAGCATCGGTTTCGCCCGCTTCCAGGCGGGATTGCGCGACAGACTCCAGTTGATGAGCGGCGCGCCGAACGGCAAATGGTTGAGCGTCGCCCCCAGATCGTGCAGCCCCGGTTTCTCGCCAGGGACGACCACGCCCCCGAGGATCAGGCCAAACGCCGTCAGCATCACCGTGAACATCCCAATGTACCCGGCCACCGTTCTCGCCTGTGAAAAAAGGGCGACGCACGAGGTGACACAACTCAGGGACAGGGTGAGAAACGCGAGCTGCATGACCCATCCAAAATCCCCCAGCTCGTACTCGCTGATGAATCGCCACGACGGGTCCATATCCGGCCGCAGCAGATGCAACAGCGCGAGGAGCAGCAGGAACGTGGCGGCGGACCAGAAGCAAACCGACGCGGCCCGTCGCGACAGTTCGCTTTGCGTGCTGGAGGTCTGCGGAACAGCGTGTGACACGAGAGAACTCTTGAAAAAATGGTAAAGTGTGAATCGCTTATGGAGATGCCCGGAAAAATCAGGCGAGTGTCGCGATCAGTTCCTCGAGACGGTCGTGCGATTCGCGCGCACCCGATTCCATCCCGGAGTGCAGGTGACCGTCACGATCCTGCGTCGACTGATAAAGCGCGAGACTGGTCAATTTGGTCTTCCCGTCGACTTCTTCCAGCGTCACCGTTTCGACCGATTCGTGTCCCGGCATTCCCTCGAATTCAAAGGTGTTGACGACACGCACGGGGGGAGTGATTTCCCGATAGACGCCGCGGAATCCGTAGTCGTTGCCATCGGGACCGCGAAGTACGAACCGATAGCCACCACCGACCCGGAAGTCCATTTCGCACGACACCATCGTCATGGCGCGCGGCCCCCACCAGCGGGCGATATGTTCGGGATTGGTCATCGCTTCGAAGACAAGTTGTCGCGGCGCATTGAAGAACCGTGTGAGCAGAATCTCCCGGTCGGAGGGGAGGGTCAGTGTAAAGGTCGAGTCACTTTTGCTGGGCATGTCGTTTCTCTTGTTCCTGCAGTTCCTGAAGGTATTCGTCGAGGCGGTCGTAACATTCGCCCCAGAACTGGGCGAACGTCATGACCCAGTCGTGAATGGGTTTCAGCGCCGCCGCATTGAGGCTGTACAGCCTCTGCTGACCCGAACCACGCATCCGCACCAGGCCGACTTCTTTCAGCACTTTCAAGTGCTTTGAGGCCTGAGGCTGGTTGACGCGAAGGGATCCCGCGACATCGTTGACCGACCGCTCCCCCCGGGCGAGCAGGCCGAGAATCTCCCGGCGCCGCGGTTCGGCAACCGCGTTGAAAACATCCGCTGTGGTCGCTGAACGTGGCATGGTTGGTATTGTATTCCCATACGGGAATATATCAACTGGAATTTGAAAGCAAAATCGCAGAGGCAATTTGTGAGTTGGATTTCCGCACCGAATGAGTGATCAAACCGTCGAGCGGAAGCTGGGGGGACAGAGTCCACCCAGCTTGGATCCCGAAGCGTGGCAATCGGCACCATGCGTTTCAGTTGTCTTCAAGCGGACCGAGCCTACGCTGGGTTCTGCATATCTGAAGCGCCGGTGTGCGAAGGGATTCGACCCACAGATTCCGGTGACGGGGCAATTCTGAATCCCTGTGCAAGAAACAAATCGGGGTTGCGGGGAGCGAATTCAATCACCCGCAGCCAATCGTCGTCACGGAACGTATCGGGTGACGCAGGCAATGGCCCGGGGAAATGGCCGGTCAGATACCAGAAGAGCCGCACCAGAGGATGGGGTTCCCAGGCGATCACGCGTCGCGTTTGAAGCCGAACATGTGCGACGCCGTCGCGCTCGAATCGGTCCAGTCGCGCGATATCCTCCAAGGGGATCCGAAGTCGTGCGTAACAAATGTTCCAGACCCATGCCGACTCGAACACTTGGATTCGTTCGCGAAAATTCCTCCACATGAGAAACAGAAACTGAATCCAGAGCAATACGCCCGCACCCACCGACACGGCACCAATCGGAACGTTGACCAACAACAATGCCATCCCAAACAGCAGGATGGGAAATGCCGCGACGACGCTGAACCAGGTGTCAGACCAGGAGAGATCCGATTTGACGGCAAATCGACGGGGGGACGGCGAAGTGGAAGCCTGCCGTTCGCGGCGGACCTGATATTCCGCAGCATCCGCCGCCGAATCTTCGAATTCGTCCGACGAATCGGCGAGATTTGGACAGTATTCGCAGAGTGCATACTTCAGTGCTTGGGGATTCCAGGGAGCGAGTTGAACCATCACGATCGAATCCCTCGCATTGAAACCGGCACTCCTCGCGGGAATCCTGGACGCGATCAACCAATTCCACCACGGTCGGTCAATTGTCCCCGTCCAGCAGGCCGGGGAGGACATTCGCAATCTCACCTCCAGCGGTCCCGGGGAGGTTGGCCGACGCCCTGGTCCCAACGTCGCCCGGACGATTGATTTCGTGGGAATCTTCAACTGGGCGAATCCGAGATTCCAGGTGAGTTCTTCCGGAGTCACCTCGATCTGTTCTCGCCATCGCCGCCAAATCGCCAGGCCCAGCCGCACGCTGCAAAAACCGACCGGAATCAAGAATAGAAAAACAAACTGAATAAGAAATAATGTCGCCCAGGTCAGTTGGGATAGCCACCAATCCGCTCTGTGGCTTTCCTCCGCGAACGGGATGGTTTCCATTGCCATGACAATCGTGAACCCGCTGATCACGGTGGAATAGACCAGCACCTCGACCCAGTGCATCGGATTGCGGTAGATCGGGAACAGGAGGGGCCGAACGGAGTCATTCACGACGCACCTTGTCCTGTTGCCGTGACTTTCACCGGACAGCGCCGTGCGAGTTCCCGTTCGAATTCCGCCGCGTTTCGAACAAGAACCTTGCACTTTCGAAACCACAGTCCGTCACGATACCAATTCCACGCGTCTTTCGGTGGACGCGGGAGACTTCCCCGGATCAACCACCAAATCCTGGTGCCGAATCCGCAGGGCTTCCATTCGACCGGGCACATGGTTTCGATCTCCACAAAACGAGTATCGGCTGGATCCAGATCGGTCGGCTCCCAGAGTACGACTCGGACAATATGTTCGTACGGCACACACAATTCGGCTCCCCCCAGAGACCAAGTGAGTGTCGATTCTCCCAATTCAACCCACTTTTCACGGATGTTCGTTTCACCGATATTAACTGCCAAGCACGATAGCAATAGGGATACGATCAACCCCAGACAGTAAACAGCGATGGACTGATCGGCGAAAACCAGTATCCAAAGTGTCAACGTTCCCAGCCAGACCGTGACGAACACGAGACACCCGAGTCGAATGTACACAAACGAATCACCGACAGTCTCAAACCGCCGCCGCGGCCAGGGTTTCTCAACGGACTTTGTCCCCTCGCCAGCCAATGACTGGGATTCACCGGTGCTCCGAATGCCGCTAACTCGGATTGCTGCGTCGGCGGCGGCTGTCGTGGAATTCGCCAGACGGGGGTGCCGCGAATGCAACTCGTCCAAAAAGTTACGGTCACTCTCGGGCGCGATTTGTACGACCTGCATGTCTCCCCGGACGAAAGCGCCATCTGGTGAACCGGGGAGTGTTTTCCAGACGAGCCACCACAACCATTGGTCACGGGGTGTGGCCTCCCAGTGGACCGTTTTTGAAAGTCGAAGCAACAGATCGGGAGTCACACGGGTCGTCAGACGGATTCCGGGAACCGGTGTGACATCGACAATCGTGTCACAGGGAATCCGCAACCGGGCATACCCGAGATGCCAGACAATTTCGTTCGAAGTGATTTCCAGCCGTTCCGCCGACCGCCGCCAGACCCAGCACGCCGCTTTGGCGGCCTGATAGAGGGCAATCAACAGGAACGCACCCGAAATCCCCCAATAACCGTTGGCGAGATGCGCGAGAGCCAGCAGGAATACGGCGAATCCCACATGGGCCAGCATCTCGAACCAGCGAGAGCCATCGTGGACGACGGGAAACACACAGGGGGGTGACCCGATCGCGGGTGGCCCTTCGCTTGGGTCGAGTGGTGTCTCCATCGCGCACACTCAGGATCTTCAATGAATCGGACGATACTCCATACGGCGGTAATGACTGATTTCGTAGAGCCGCGCCCGTTAGGAAGCGGTCGCCGACAACCGCTTCCTAACGGGCGCGGCTCTGATTCGATGTCGGGTTCCTGCTCAGAGATTGAGCGCCATCTCAAACAGCTTCGCCTCCTCCGGACGCAGCGGGCTCAATCGTTCGACCGTCACGCGCCGCAATTTGCCCGTGGACGAAAAATGTCCCGCCCCGCGGATCCGCACGCGACAACCCCACAACAGGTGCAGCGATTTGAATCCACGGTGTTCCCAGTCGCACCAGATTCGTTCGTTCCGATCGCTTGTCACGCGGAATTGTCCCGCGTCCAGTTCCAGTCGGTCAATCGAGCCAATGAATTCGACCAGCGTCGTTTCGGTCCGTTCCTCCAGTTGCATGCGAACCACTTCGATCAGGTCGGAATTCACCATCGACAGGGGACGGCCGCCGCGTTTGGGGGTATCCAGTGCGAACCCCTTCAATTCCGACGTTGCCGCCAGCGCGTTGGTCAGTCGCAACAGCCGCCGCATCAGCCCGAGCGACAACGGAGGGTGTCCCATTTCGGGGTGGAAGAGACTGCGGAGCGTGTTGTTCAGGACGTCGAGGCCGGTGTCGTCCCGATTTGGGCTCAATTCCGGAAACAACGTGCGCTGCGAAAATTGATCGGGCGCCGCCTCTCCCAGTGGCGGTGCCGACAGGAGAAACGCCGGGCGATCGGGGGCCGAGCGATCGATCCCCTCGATCCGCACGTCGGCGGCCCGTGCGAGCCAGCCTGGACCGCGCCCGGTGATGCCGCGCGACGGACCCATCGCGCCGGCGACGGCGTCACGCACCAGGTTCGGAAGTTCAGCCAAAACCCGTCCGACGGCGCGCGTCGCGGGAAGTTGGCCGGTGGGATTGCGGGGGTAGAGGATCAGTCTGTGCATGGTGTTCATTGGACTGGCAGGTTCGCGCTCCGCAGCACCGTATCCTGCACCGCCAGATCGTGTTCGTAGTCGTATAACGGGGCCCGTTCCCCACGAAGCACCCGGGCGATATCGACCGCATCATCGACGTACCGCGTGTAGGTCGGCAACTCGATCGTCTGGAGTCCACGGGCGAATTTGCCGCGCGGCTGGTCGAGCGCCATGATCACCCTGGGGTCATCGAGAGGCTGCACCTGAAACGTCCCCTTCGTGCCACACACCACCAGTTGCCGCCGAGATCCCCCTTCCACTTCCATCGCCGTCGATTTGACCGTCGCCGTCGCGGAATCGTACGAAAGGACCGCCAGCATGTTGTCGACCAGATTGTCATTGCCGCGTAGAGACTGTTTGGGAAACGGCGTGACCTCGACCGGCTTTCCCAAAATCCCCACCACCAGATCAATGATGTGGCAGCCGAGTTCAAACAGGATTCCGCCAGGATACTCGGCAAGCTGCTTTCTCGTGCGGGGATCGACCACTTTGCTCATCACCGCCTGGACTTCGAAAATCTCCCCGAGCCAGCCTGCCGCCAGAAACTCCCGCAGCATCACAATTCCCGGGTTGTAGCGGAACATGTACCCCATCTGCACCAGGAGTTTCTGTTTCGCGGCCTCGTCCAGAACGCGGCGATAGTGTGGCAGTGACTCGCCCGCAGGCTTGTCGAGATGCACATGTTTCCCCGCTTTCACACACGCCTCAGCCGTCTTGAGCAAATCGCGAACGTGGGTTTCGACCAGCACGAGTTGCAGCCCCGGGGTGTTCAAAAGCTGCTCCTGGGTCATCCAGGGCAAGCCCCGGTAGGCGGGTTGCCCGGTTGCCTCTGTCCACAAAGCTTCGTCGGGTTCGACGATTCCAACGACTTCATATTCCTTGGACTTACGAAATACGTCCAACTTGCTGGCATGAGCGTGCCCCACACCAATCTGCCCGACCTTGATCGGCCCGGCAGTGGCGGCGTTCGCCCAAGCACCGGGAAATGCCGCCGCCACGGTCGACGCGATCACGCTCTGTTCCAGAAATCCTCGGCGGGTGTGCGGCATCTATCGAACCTCGAAGGCGTACCAGACGGCATTCCCATGGAAGGCCATCGAAGTCACGACGTGTGACCTGTCGTGTGGAGAACCCACGTCATGGGAGGGCGAAGCTCCTGCTGAGCCGCCGCTGCGCTTCCGCACAGCGAAACCGTTCTCCGGGCAGCACTCGTCCCGCGTTCCCACGGAAACCGCCGCCGGATTCGCGGCGGCCCAAACGGGTGCTTGGAGTGTCCACGACGTCGTATTCAAGTCGGTATTGCAGTTCGGTTGGCTGTCGAGCGCTGCCCAGAGGGCGGTTCTCGGCGGTAGTTCGCACACTGGCGGCTCACGAGGACGTTCGCCCTCCCGTCGCGTCGGATTTTGTCCCTTAACGGGGATCGGTTGGCGGTTACGCATTGGTCCTCGCGTCATGGGAGGGCGAAGCTCCTGCTGAGCCGCCGCTGCGCTTCCGCACAGCGAAACCGTTCTCCGGGCAGCCATCGACCCGCGTTCTCTCGGAACCCGCCGCCGGATTCGCGGCGGCCCGAACGCGGGATTGCGGTGTCGACGACGTCGGATTTAAGTCGGTATTGCAGTTCGGTTGGCTGTCGAGCGCTGCCCAATGGGCGGTTCTCGGCGGTAGTTCGCACACTAGCGGCTCACGAGGACGTTCGCCCTCCCGTCGTGTCGGATTTTGTCCCTTAACGGGGATCGGTTGGCGGTTACGCATTGGTCCTCGCGTCATGGGAGGGCGAAGCTCCTGCTGAGCCGCCGCCGCTGCGCTTCCGCACAGCGAAACCCTTCTCCGGGCAGCCATCGACCCGCGTTCTCTCGGAACCCGCCGCTGGATTCGCGGCGGCCCGAACGCGGGTTTGCGGTGTCGACGACGTCGGATTCAATTCGACATTACGGCTCGCACTAACCGAGGATCTTCGTGCGAAGATCCGTCAGCAGCTTGAGCGCGACGCCAATGTCGGCTTTCTGGCGGACGCGGTCGTGGGCGATTTCGCGTTCAATCGTCAGCGGTCCGGTGTATCCGACCGCCTTCAGGGTGCGGAGGTAGGTCTCCATTCCGACATCCCCCTCACCGAGCGCGACTTCCGATCCCCATTCCTTTCCGCGTTTTTCCGGGGCGGCCCACTTCGCGTCTTTGCAGTGGACGCTGCGCACGTACTGGCCCACCTTCTGCAACGCGTCGATCGGGTTGCCGGTTCCGTACAGAATCATGTTCGCGGGGTCGAAATTGATGAACAGATTCGAACGCCCGACATCATGAATGAACTCCAGCAGATGATCGGCCGACTCCTGTCCCGTTTCCAGGTGCAGCTTCTGGCCGTTGCCATTCGCATGGTCCAGCAGATCCCGCGTGCAGCTCACCAGTTCCTTGTAATCGGTCCCGTTGCGGTCGGCGGGCACAAACCCGATGTGCATTCCGATGGTGTCACAATCGAGCAGCTTGGTGAAATCGGAAATCTCGGTCATCTCGGCGAGTCGGGCGGCGCGGGTTTCGCGCGGCACGAGGCCCACCGTGCGGATCGTCGTGGGAATGTCGGCGTAACTTTCTCCTTCGAAACCGCCGAAAACGCAGGTGATGGTAATCCCGGCGTCTTTGCACTTCTTGAGAAACTCGTCGGCGGCACGGGCGTTCCGCGTCTGCTGGTGTGGCGAATGAATCTGAACAGTGGGAATTCCCAGTTCTTTGGCCACGTCGAGGTGGACACCAAGACCGGCATCGACCGAGGTGAAGACACCAATCGCCCAAGGTTGCATCGAGTCGCTCCTGCGAAGGAAGTGTGCGCAAACGGTTTTCGATTTGAGAGCAGGATGATATGTTGAACGCCAGCGGGGCTGCAACTACGTCGGACGGTGACATCATGATGATTGAGCTTCAGAACATTCTGCTTCCGATCGACTTCAGCGCTCCCAGCGAGAAGGCGACGGACTACGCCCTGACGCTGGCACGGAAGTTCAACGCGACCCTGCACCTGCTGCACGTGATCGAAGATCCGGTCGTCTACATCCCGATGTACGAAAGCTACCCGGTCCCGAGTCGACAGCAATTCGAAACCTACGCTCAAACCCGGCTCGACAACTGGATCACCGCCGAACAGGCCGAAGGGGTGAAACTCGAAGTGAGCTGGCGGCACGGTCGGCCCGATGTCGAAATCGTCGAATTCGCCGACGATTCAGGTATCGATCTGATTGTGCTGGGGACCCATGGCCGCGGTCTGGCGGCGCATCTGCTGCTGGGAAGCGTCGCTGAAAAGATCGTGCGAAAAGCCCCTTGTCCGGTGCTGACCGTGCATCCCAAGGGGAAGCAGTTTGTCCACGAGGAACGGCCGGTAGGGTAAAGTCCAAGATCCATGTCTCGCCTGTTTTCCGGTACCGTGTGGGATCGCCCGCCGACCTGCGTGCGCTGCGGTCGGCTTGAGGCGGAGTGTCAATGTCCTCCCGCGCCGGTCGTCCGCCCACAGCTCGAACCGGCGAAGCAGACGGCCCGCGTCGCGCGTGAAAAACGTCAGAAGGGAAAACAGGTGACGGTCGTCTCAGGGCTTCCCGCCGCCGGTAACGACCTTCCCGCGCTCTTGACGAAACTAAAGAACTCGCTCGGCACCGGGGGAACGGTTGACGGGGAAACTCTGGTGATTCAGGGAGATCAGGTGGATCGCGTGAAGAAATTCCTTGCGGATGCGGGGTATCGAGTCAAGTAGCTCAATCCAGTCGCACATCCACACTGGCGCTGTGCGCCGTCAAGCCCTCGGTCGCGGCGAGCAGTCGCACGTCGTCTGCCGTGTCGCGGAGCGCCTGCTGGTCGTATGAAATCAATGACGAACGCTTCAGAAAGTCGGTCGCGCACAGGCCGTTGGCGAATCGCGCGGTTCCCCCCGTTGGCAGCACATGCGACGGGCCGGCGATGTAGTCTCCCAGCGCCACCGGCGTGTGATGCCCCAGAAATATCGCCCCCGCGTTCTGGACTTTTTCCAGCAGGATCCGCGGATCGCGGGTGGAAATATGCAGGTGTTCCGGGGCGATCAGATCGGTCAGCTCGGCAGCCTCCGCTTCGTCGCGAGCCAGGATCAGCGCACCGTACTCTTCGAGACTCACCCGCGCCAGATTGCCGCGATCGACCTCGGCCAATTGCCGTTCCAGCGCCTGTTGCACCGCCGCGATCAGCGGCGCGTGCCAGGTGATCAGCACCCCCGACCCCGGGCTGTGTTCGGCCTGCGAGATCAGGTCGCTGGCGACGAAGTCGGCATGGGCTGAATCGTCGGCTAACAAGACCACTTCGCTGGGGCCGGCGATCGAATCGATATCCACTTCGCC
>CAMATH010000024.1 GCA_945860955.1 Planctomicrobium piriforme | reverse complement strand
CCCAGAGTTGTCGTCCACGCCGCGACTTCGCTGGGGTCAAGCTGCTGATCGCGAAGCGATTCACCAACCGAAATCAAGAGGTTCGCGGAATCGGGACTCGCCTGAAAGTGCTTGCGGGCGGAATGGACGATGGCGAGCAGTGAACGGGCCTCATCGGCTGTTGGCTTCCGCGCGACAACCGACAACCATGCCGTCTCGAGTTTCGCCTCGTCGGTCGCTCCGCCGTCACGCAGGACGCGTTGGGCCAACTCGCGGGCCGCTTCGACATAGGTCGGATCGTTGAGCAGAACGAGCGCCTGCAAAGGGGTATTGGTTCGCGCCCGACGGATGGTACATGTTTCGCGATCGGGGGCGTCGAACGACGTCATTCCCGGGGGCGGACACGTTCGCTTCCAGAAGGTGTACAGGCTCCGCCGATACAAGTCTCCTCCGCGACTCGGCTCGTACACCGCGCGGCGCTCGACGGAAACATCCTGCCAGATGCCGGCGGGCTGGTACGGTTTCACACTGGGGCCACCCAGACGGTGGGTCAACAACCCGGCGACACTCAGGGCATTGTCGCGCAAGGTCTCCGCGGGAAGTCGCAGGCGGGAACCGCGCGCGAGGAACTGGTTTTTCGGATCGTGTTCGATCTGCGCGGCGGTCGCGTCGGAGGACTGCCGGTAGGTCGCCGAGAGGACGATCTTGCGAAGGAGCGCTTTCAGATCCCAGCCCGATTCCTGAAAATCGACCGCCAGCCAGTCGAGCAGTTCAGGATGAGTCGGGAAGGCTCCCTGCAGGCCGAAATCCTCGACCGTTTCGACGATTCCGATGCCAAACAGTTGTTGCCAGAACCGGTTGACCATGACCCGGGCTGTCAACGGATTCTGGCGGTCGACGAACCAGCGGGCGAGTGCCAGGCGATTGGACTCCAGTCCCTCGGGCAACGGCGGCAGACTCGCCGGGGTGCCGGCGCTGACCTTCTCCCCAGGTTGATCGTACTGGCCGCGCCGCAGGATGAACGTCTCACGAGGCTGCGCCAATTCCTGCATCACCATCGTCGCCGGAACCGCCTTTTCGAACGCCGCCAGGGACGTTTCCATCTCACGTCGCGCCGCGGTGAGCGTCTGGTGTTCGGTGTCGACCGACGCGAGGAAGTAGCGTGTCAGCAATTGCTTTTGAGCGGCTGTCCGTTGCTCGGGTGCGATCGCCAGAACGGGTTTGACTCCGGACGCGATCTGTTTGCCATTCGCCAGATCGCCAATCGCTTCGGGAGCCAGCGCCGCGGAATAGACCTGGACTTCGTCGATTCTTCCTTTGAACCGCACCCCGGAAGTGCGGACGCCAATGCGGAACGGCTGTTCGGTATGAACGGTTTCGGTCAGTTTGTCGGCGGTCACCTCCACCTCCGCGGGCTGACCATCGACGTAGATCTTCACTCCGGCTGCGTTACTCGAACCATCGTAGGTCGCCGCGACGTGATGCCAGGCGTTGATCGACATCGGCTTCTTAGTCTGGACTTTCAATCCATTGTCCGGCCAGTTGTGAATGAGATGCACCGCGAGGCGACCATTTTCAAAAATCAGGTCGTAGCCTCGGTGGCCCGCTCCCTCATCCATCTTCGAAACAACGGTCAACCCCTCATTGGCTGTCGGAAGAATCCAGGCAGCGAGCGTGAAAGACTGGTTTCTCTCGAACGCACCAACGCCTCCCGCTGTGACATGCGACTGGCCGTCGAATTCCAAAGCGCGGCCCACTTTCCCGTCGGTCCACTTCGCCCCTCCCACGATTTCCGACCGGTCATTCAACGCGACCAGGTTCGCCGTTGTTGTTCCCGCCCCTTCTTCGAAACTGAATTGGGCGATGAGGTCGCTAGGGAGCTTCTCGATGTCGGCGGGGGTCAACGTTCGCTCCCAGGCGGCGATTTCCCCTTCGGCGGCTGTAACCCTTCGGGCGAGCGCGTCATCGAGCGAGAGCCGCTCGGCAAGCAGCCGATCGTAGTCGCGCTTCCAGCGCCGCGGTGTCACTTTCAAGTACGGTTCCGCCGGGGCTCCCGAGTTGTAGCCCACGGTCTTGTCGGCGACGTTGTTAAAGAACGCGAACAGCCGGTAATAGTCGTTCTGGGTGAACGGATCGTACTTGTGATCGTGACAGCGGGCACACTGCAGGGAGAGCCCCAGGAAGACACTGGAGGTGGTATGCACCCGGTCGGCGACATATTCCACCCGGTATTCCTCGGGGAAGATTCCCCCCTCGGTCGTGATGACGTGGTTGCGATTGAAGCCGGTCGCGACGTGTTGCTCGGGAGTCGGGTCAGGGAGCAGGTCGCCTGCGATCTGTTCCACCAGGAACTGATCGAACGGCATGTTGGCGTTGATGGCGTCGATCACCCACTCCCGCCATAACCACATGGTCCGGTCTTCATCGTTGTTGTAGCCGTTGGTGTCAGCGTAGCGGGCCAGATCCAGCCAAAGCTGTCCCATCCGCTCGCCAAACGCCTCCGACGCCAGCAAGCGATCGACGAGTCGTTCGTAGGCTTCGGGAGAGTCATCCGCGAGAAAGGCTCGCGTCTCGGCCAGCGTGGGGGGAAGTCCGGTGAGGTCGAACGATACGCGGCGCAACAGCGTCGAGCGGTCGGCCATCGCCGAGGGGTTGAGTCCGGATTCAAGAATTCGCGCGAGTACGAACTGGTCAATCTCATTGGACGGCCAGTCGGCGCTCAAGGCGATTCGAGTTGTCGGATGTTCCGGACGACCTACAGCAACGCTGTGCGGACCCGGCAGTTTGACCTGAGGGGGTTTCGGGCGTTGCGGAGTCGTGAACGCCCAATGTGATTCGTACGTCGCACCCTCGTTGATCCAGCGTTTCAATCGCTCTTTCTCAGCGGCCGAAAGAGTCTTGTTCGAGGCCGGAGGAGGCATCACCTCCGCCGGATCCTCGGAGAAGATGCGACGGACCAACTCACTCTCGTCCGGTTTGCCCGGGACGATCGCGATCTCGCCCGATTCGGCGGGAGCGATCGCCTTTTCAAAAACGTCGAGCCGCAGCGCCGCCTTCCGCGCCGACTCATCGACACCGTGACACGAATAACAGACATTCGAGAGGAGCGGGCGAATCTCGCGGGAAAAGCGCAACCGCTGCCCGGCTGGCGATCCCGGGACCACAGCCTCTCCGTCCGATTCTCGTGCCGGCAGAGACGCATCGTCCGCTTGCGCGGATGTGGTCAGCAGGCAACCGAACAACCATGCGAGAAGGGCAAGTGCCAACCTCGGTGCGCCGACAGAAAAATCGAATTGACGGATTGGCAGAGCGCGTTGTCGTACGGGAGTCATGGGATCGCCGAGTTGAGGATCTGTCAGGCCAAAAGATCTTGGACGACAGTTCCGGAAACATCCGTCAGGCGGAAGTCGCGGCCGCTGTAGCGGTAGGTGAGCTTGGTGTGGTCCATGCCCAGCAGGTGGAGGATCGTGGCATGCAGGTCGTGAACGTGGATCTTCTTGTCGACGGCCGAGAAGCCGATCTCGTCGGTCGCGCCGTGGACGTATCCCGCTTTCACACCGCCACCTGCCAGCCACATCGAGAAGCCGAGATTGTTGTGGTCGCGCCCCTTCGAGCCTTCGCCCGTGGGGGTTCGGCCGAATTCGCCCCCCCAGACGATGAGGGTCTCTTCGAGCAGTCCGCGCGATTTGAGGTCGACGATCAGGGCCGCGATCGCCTGATCGCTCTTTTGGGCGTGGTTCCTATGGTTCAGGATGTCGCCGTGGTCGTCCCAGGGCTGCCCGTTGCCGTAGTAGATCTGCGTCATGCGGACGCCTCGCTCGGCCAGCCGGCGGGCGGTCAGGCACGCGTTGGCGAATTCGCCGTCGCCATACAGTTTGCGGGTTGCTTCCGACTCGCGGCTGATGTCGAACGCCTCCTGGGCCTCGGTCTGCATGCGGAACGCCATTTCGAGCGCCTGGATCCGGGCTTCCAACTGCGGGTCGTTCGCTCGTTGGTCGCGGTGCAACCCGTTCAGCCGGCGCATCAGATCGAGCTGTTGCCGCTGGTCGCTCGAGGTGATCTGCGAATTCGAGATATTGCTGATCACCTTTTTGGGATCGAGGTTGGAGTTGTTGATATGCACTCCCTGGAAAATGCCAGGGAGGAAGCTGTTGCTCCAGAGTTGCGGACCGACGACCGGCTTGCCCGGGCAAAGTACGACGAACCCGGGGAGATTCTGGTTGTCGGTCCCCAAGCCGTAAGACAGCCACGAGCCCATCGACGGACGGGTCGGCTGCGTCTCGCCCGAATTCATCATCAAGAGCGACGGCTCATGATTGGGCAGGTTCGTGTGCATCGACCGCAACACGCAAATGTCGTCAATCTGTTTCGCGACGTGCGGAAAGATCTCGCTGACTTCGATACCCGCCTGGCCATGCTTTTCGAACTTGAACGGGGTCGGCATGAGCTTCCCCTTCGTCCGTCGCATGGTGTTGACGAGTTCTTTGGGCGGTTCCTGGCCGGCGTATTTTTCCAGCGCTGGTTTGGGATCGAACGTGTCGACCTGGGACGGGCCGCCATTCATGAACAGGTGAATGACCCGTTTCGCCCGTGCCGGGAAGTGGGGAGCGCGCGGCAGAAGCGGTGAGCCACTCGCGGCGGGGGCCGCGGAAATCGCTTCGGCGGCACCCGTCGGCTCGGCGAGGGCGGTCGCCAGCCCAATCATTCCCAGCCCGCCTCCGAGTCGGGCGATGGCATCGCGGCGGGTGAGGGGAGAGGAGTCGATGTCGAGGATGGGGAGATTCATGGGTGGCACCAGAGCGGGGCTGGTTGGTGAAGGGAGCTGGCTCAGGGTTTGGGAGGGACGGCAGGGGGCTGACGCCGCCCCGCTCGCCTGGGAGATCAGTCGACGAAGGTGAACTCGTTGGATCCGAGGAGGACCTGGGCGTATTGCTCCCAGCGCGTCAGGGAGCTTTTCGGAGCTGCGGGATCTCCCGCCGCCGGGGCGGGGGATTGCAGGTACTCCAGGCCGAGCTGGACTTCTTCATCCAGAGCGGCGCGGCCGTAAAGCAGCCAGTACGCCTCGCGAATCCGACCGGCGTCGTCGCCGGCGGCGCTGTTCAACCGGGTGGCGAGTTCTTTCGCCCGGCGGATCAGAAAATCGCCGTTCAGCACGAACAACTGCTGCAACGGAACCGTGGTGCTGGTTCGCTTTTCGCTGGTGATGTTGGGATCGGGAAAGTCGAACAGGCGCAGCAGGCCGTCGAGATTGTGCCGGCTGACAAACCCATACAGCGTGCGGCGGTTGAAACCGGCATCTCCCAGATTTCCCGCCGGGCCGCCGAGCGTCGGGTTCAGAGTTCCGGAAGCCGACAACAGCGCGTCGCGCCACGACTCGACGTCGAGCCGCCGCCGGTTCGACCGCCACAGCCAAGTATTCTCCGCGTCAACAGTCTCGTTTGCCAGTTCACCAACACTCGACTGCTGGTACAGACTCGACAGCATGATCTCGCGGTGCAGTGCCTTCAACGACCACTTCTGGTCAATCAGTCGGCGGGCCAGATAATTCAACAGATCGGGGTGCGTGGGACGTTCGCCCAACAGGCCGAAGTTGCTGGGGGTCGCGACAATCCCCTTACCGAAATGGTTTTGCCACACGCGATTGACAATCACCCGCGGAGTCAGCGGGTTCTTGTCGCTGGCGATCGCGTTCGCCAGATCCTTGCGTCCGCTTCCCTCTGTGAAGGGTTGAGGGCTGACCTGTTCGAGAATCGACAGGAATCTGCGGGGAACTTCGTCTCCCGTCCGATTGGGATTCCCGCGAATGTGCAGCTTCATGTTCCCCCCCTGCCCCTCTGTCAACGCATGCGCGTAGGCGTATTTTGCGGGGGCGGCTTTTTTGGCCGTTTCAATCGCCTGCTTGAGAGTCGCCAGTTCCTTTTTGGGTTCCTCGGGGAGGGCCCCTTCGATTTTGTCACGCGGCACACCGCATGCCCCACCCGGTACCGCGACAACCGCGAGCAAATCCGTTTTGGGTTGTTCCAGTGCCGGCTTGGGAAGTTTGCCCCGTTCGGCCTCGGGGAGAGTCGCGACCCGAGTTTCATACAACCGCTTCGCTTCGGTCGACTCGGCGAGTGCTCCCACGATCGCAGCTTGAAACTGATCGGCTGCCGCCGCGACTTCGACGGGAACGACCTGACCGGCTGGTGTGGCCAGATTCGCGGCCTGGTCATTCAAGTCAAACCAGCGGGCCAGTTGCGGCAGCTTGCCCCGATTCCCCGCAACGAGGTAGTTTTGCCAACGTTCCAACAGGAATTCGTGCAGGCCGGCGGACTTGGCGAGTGCGCCTCGGGCGGGCGCGTCGGTTCCAGGAGCGGGATGAGTGATTTGCCAGACGGCGATCAGATAGCGGGCCGCTTCCCGGGCGTTCGCTTCCGATTGAACAATCGCCTGGGTGTCGAGGAACTTGTTAACCGCTTGCTCGCTGTCCCGGATCGCCTGCTGCCCTTTGTCGTACTGCTGAACGATGTCCGCGGGGACGAGCGGTGGTTCGGTGTAGTTGGAACTCTTAAAGATGCCAGCGAGGGCGTAGTAGTCCTGCTGCGAAATGGGATCGAATTTGTGATCGTGGCAACGGGCGCAGGCGATGGTCAGCCCCAGAAAGCCCCGGGCCAGCGTGTCGACTCGGTCGTCGAGTTCATCAAGGGACGCTTTGAAAGCGCATCCCGCGTCGGAGTAGTAAACCGGTCCGAGTGCGAAGTACCCGAGCGCCAACTGACGATCGTACTCGGACGCGGGGCTCTCTTTTGCGAGATCGCCCGCGATCTGCAACCGGACGAATTCGTTGTAGGGGAGATCTTCGTTGAGCGCTCGGACGACCCAGTCGCGATAGCGGTAGCTGTTTGTGTAGGCCCGGGCGGCGAACGTGTGTGCCTGGTCTTCGCCAAATCGGGCGACATCGAGCCAGTGCCGTCCCCAGCGCTCGCCATAATGGGGAGACATCAGCAGGCGGTCGACGACAGTCGCGAACGCGTCGGCACTGGTGTCGGAGAGGAACGCGTCGATCTCGGCCTTGGTCGGAGGAAGTCCGGTCAAGTCGAACGTCGCCCGCCGAATCAGCGTTATCTTGTCGGCCTTCGGAGACGGTTTCAGACCGCGAGATTCCTGAGCGGCGAGAATGAATCGGTCAATTGCGCCCGTCGCCCAGCCTTCGTTCGCCACTGTGGGAACATCAACCGTTTCTGGAATGGGCAGAAACGACCAGAACGCCCGCTGTTCGGGAGTGATTTGAAAAACCGTCGCGGCTGTCGTCTCGGCCGGCGATTTGTCCTTGGGCCAGGGGGCACCAAGTTGCAGCCACTTTTGAATGTCGGCAATCTGCGTGTCCGCGAGCTTGGCAGACGGGGGCATTTTAATGTCCCCGGTGTGCTTCAGCACTTCGATCAACAGCCCTTCATCGGGCTTGCCCGGCGTGAACGCCGCTCCGGAGTCACCTCCCCGGCGGGCCGCCTCGGCCGTTTCCAGGCTGAAGCCCCCCTTCGCTTTGCCGTTGCCATGGCATTCGGAACAATGTTCCACAAACACCGGGCGGATCTTCGCCTCGAAGAACTCGATTTTTTCCGGAACTTCTTCTTCGTCGGCCGCCCGGGTGGGGTTCCACACGAAAAGCGGGGCCGAACAGAACAGGGCGATCGTCAGCCGTTTCCAGGTCATATCTGGCGGGAGCAAAGAGGTGGGACGGGGAGGAGGGAGAGTCCACAGTCATTCACAAAGGTGAACGTATCGACCCCGAATTATAGGTAGGCGACGGGGCCGTCACAATGCGATTCGTCGGGATCGAGGCATTGTTTCAATTTCCACCCACTCGACACGCCCCGAGCCCGCAAGGGGTCTGCGCCCCAGGCCGGCACTCGAGAGATAGACTCCGCGCGGTCCGCGTTGAGACATTTTGATGGAGGCGCACCTCCCCGAAATTGTCTCGTTTCCGGCCGTATATTGAATAAACGTGTTGCCGACGCGGCTGAGCCCCGGGTCTTTCGCATGGCCCAGGGGCGCGTTTTTTCGCAACGAGCGCACATCGGGGCAGGCACTCAGAGAGTGCCGCCTACGTTGTTTCGGTCGCTGCACGACGGACGATTCCCGCAACATACTCCGCTGAACCCGCTGGAAATCCCGCGCCCGCACCCAGTCCTTACTTCGCCCCGACAGTCTCCAGTTCCACCATCGAGCCGGTCGCGGCGAGCTTCCGCATGTCTTCGTTGATCCGCATCGAGCAGAACTTCGGCCCGCACATCGAGCAGAATTTGGCGCTCTTGAACGTCTCCTGCGGCAGCGTTTCATCGTGCATGCTGCGGGCGCGTTCCGGATCAAGCGACAGTCGGAACTGTTCGTTCCAGTCAAATTCGTAACGGGCCTTGGAGAGGGCGTCGTCCCGATCTCGCGAACCGACTCTCTGCCGCGCGACGTCTGCGGCGTGGGCGGCGATCTTGTATGCGATCACCCCCTGGCGGACATCTTCCGCATCGGGCAGCCCCAGATGCTCTTTCGGCGTGACGTAGCAGAGCATCGCCGCCCCATGCTGGCCGGCGATCGCCGCTCCGATGGCGCTGGTGATGTGGTCGTAACCGGGAGCGATGTCGGTCACCAGCGGCCCCAGCACATAGAAGGGGGCACCCTTGCAGACCTCGATCTGGCGTTCGATGTTCATGGGGATCTGGTCCATCGGGACATGCCCCGGACCTTCGATCATCACCTGGTTGTTCTTTTTCCAGGCACGAACGGTCAATTCGCCCAGCGTATCGAGTTCGGCGAACTGCGCTTCATCCGATGCGTCCGCGAGGCAGCCGGGACGCAAGCCGTCTCCCAAGCTCCAGGTGACGTCGTATTGATACATGATGTCGCACAGGTCTTCGAAGTGCGTATAGAGAGGATTCTGCTTCTGATGGGTCATCATCCACTGCGCCATCAGCGAGCCCCCCCGGCTGACGATACCGGTGATCCGTCCCATGGTCTTCGATAGGTGTTCGCGCAGTACGCCGGCGTGCAAGGTCATATAGTCGACCCCCTGCTTCGCCTGATGTTCGACCATGTCGAGCATGTGCTGCGGGGTCAGGTCCAGGAAATCCTTCAGATTCTGGACCACCTGATAAATCGGCACTGTACCGATCGGGACCGGGGAGGCGTCGATGATCGCCTGGCGGATGGAGTCGATATTTCCGCCGGTCGACAGATCCATCACCGTGTCGGCACCGAAGTGGACCGCCGTGTGGAGCTTTTCGAGTTCGCCTGCGATATCGCTCGTGACCGCGCTGTTCCCGATATTGGCGTTGATCTTGCAGCGCGATGCGATGCCGATCGCCATCGGTTCCAGGCTTTTCTGGATGTGAACCTTATTGGCGGGAATTACCATCCTCCCGGCGGCGACCTCGTCGCGGATCAGCTCCGCGGAGAGGTTTTCTCGGAGGGCGACAAATTCCATCTGCGGGGTGACTTCCCCGCGACGGGCGGCTTCAATCTGGGTCATGGCAATTCGCGCTGCGGCGCTGTCGGTGTTCGTGGACTACTGCCTACGTATGGTAGTCCGCTGTCCGGGGATGTCAACGTGCCGGGGTGGCATCGAGTTTCCAGCGACGAATCGTTACACTCCCCGCCAATCGATCAACCCCTTGAAGTTCTCCACAGAATCTCGCACTTCCATGACCTACGACGTCTACGGCGTTGGCAATTCTCTCGTCGATATCCAGGCTCAGGTTCCCGATCAGGTGATCGCCGACCTGGGATTTCATCGCGGCATCATGACCCTCGTCGATGAACCGACGCAACGCCGGGTTCTGGCCGCGCTGGAGGGAGTCCCGTTTTCGCGCTGTGCCGGCGGATCGGCGGCGAACACGATCATGGCGGTGGCCGACTTTGGAGGCAAAGCGGCGTACGCCGGCAAAGTGGGAGTCAACGAATTGGGGCACTTCTTTCTGAACGACATGCGGGAATTGGGGGTCGCGATTGAAGTGGCTCCGGTCGCTGGCGAGACGGGAACGTCGGTGATTTTGATCTCTCCCGATGCCCAGCGGACCATGCTGACTCACCTGGGGGTTTCCGCGACGCTCTCTCCCGACGACATTCGCGAAGCGGAGATTCGCAACGCGAAGTACGTCTATGTCGAGGGATATCTGTTCGCGGGGGAACCGACCCGGAGTGCCGCTTTGCGGACGATGGAATTGGCCAAAAAGAACGGAGTTAAGGTCGCGTTCACCGTGTCTGACCCGTTTTTGATTGCGAATTTCCGGGACGAATTCTGGAGTCTGATCGAAGGCCCGGTCGACCTGCTGTTTTGCAACCTGGAAGAGGCTCGTGCGTTGACCGGAAAACATGACCCGGTCGAATGTGCCGTCGAAATTCATCGGCACGCGGAAAACGTCGCCCTCACATTGGGAGCCGACGGGTCCATTCTGATGCACCAGGGGCAGGTGTTGCCGATCGAAGGGGCCGCGGCCGAACCGATTGACACCACCGGGGCCGGCGATATGTATGCCGGTGCCCTGTTGTACGGGATCACCAACGGCCTGAGCTGGAAACAGGCGGGACACCTGGCGTCGCACGCGGCGGCCCGGGTTGTCTCGCAACTCGGCGCGCGGCTGAAGCGAAAGTTCACGCCTGCCGAAGTGGCGGAGCTGCTGAAGTAGCCGTCCTGGTTCAGCAGGTGCCGCGCGCCGCGATCTCAATTCGGTCAGTGTTCCAGTTGATCAAACGGAGTATCGAGAAAATATACTCCGCACGGCGTGAAATCAGACGATTCACGTCCCGAGACCCCATCCGGCTCGCCCGGATGGTGAATGAGATCGGCAGCTAGAAAAATGCCCCCTCAACCTCGAGCAAGACCCCATCCACCTCGTGTGGATTGGTGAATGAGATCCTCGCTCTGTGAGACAAGATCGACGTCATACGAATCCCGTTCGGATCACAAAGCGATTGGTCGCCCTTCGTCGCAAGGAACGCGAATCGCAATCATGTCCTGTAAAAAGCACGTCATCGCCGGTGGCACCCGTTGACTTGGCTACTGACGTCGTGTGTGGCAGACAGAGCGAAGATCTGATTCACCAATCCACACAAGGTGGATGGGGTCTGGACCGCGCAATGTGGTTTGGGGCTAGCCATCGATCTTTCTCCCCATCCACTCAAGGCGGATGGGGCCGTCACCAATACCCGCCGCCATCAGGCTTGCCCAAGGCCCCTTCCGACTCAGGTGCAATGTCGCGTTTTCGGCCGCGGGGAGTATAAGTGAACGCCCCGAGCAGGCCACCCTTCTACGCGTTCGCGTGACACTCAAGGCAAAGCCCCCTCGCGCGGATGACTCCGAACATCCGCGTGCATCCGGTTGTACGGTTAATCGAACCTCATCTCTACGAATGACGTGATTCCTTTCTGATTGACTCTCTTTTACATCCCGTCTTTCGGAGAAAGACGGCTACGTCGCCCGCCAGCCACGCGGTATACTCCGCCTTCCCCAGTGGAAAAGTGAATCGGACTCCCCGCAGAATCGTCCTTCATGCCGTTTCTTCACCTCTTCCAATCCTTCCGGAAATCACCTGGATTCCGGCCGGCCTTGATTGCGCTGGTTGTTTTCGGCGTGATTCTCGCCGCGCTCGATCCTGCCGGCGATCATCGATCGGGATGGGATGGGCCGGGGATGTCGGTCGATGAACCCCTCAACGTGGGGCAGGGAGTCATGCTGGTCGATAAACTGCTCGACTTCGATTTCAAAGGGTTCCGACAGGTGGACTCGGCGCTGACCGACTATCCCCCACTCGGTCGAGTCTGGATCGGGATCTGTCACGAGATCGCATTTCTGGTGAATCCGCCGATCGACGAGGTGGTTCCGTATTCGCTCACCTGCGCGCGGGTTTCGTCGGCGATCCTGTTCGCAGTGACGATCTGGTGGATCGGAACCGCGGCTGCGCGTTTCTGGGGACCGACGGCCGGAGTCGTCGCGTCGGTCGCGCTGGTACTGATGCCGCGATCCTTTGGACATGCGCACCTCGCCAATCTGGAAACCGCGATCAACCTCGCGTACGCCGCCTGCCTGTTGTTCGTCTGCCGTCGCGTCCCAGAGATGCTGGGAGCCGACCCGATTCCCCCGGTGGGGCAAGAGCAGCAGCGTTCCACGGTACCTTCCAGTCGTTCCCCGGCGCGGTCGGTCTATTGGACGACTGCAATCGGCGCGGGCGTTTTGATGGGCTTGGCGTTCTCCATCAAAGTCCAGGCGATTTTTCTGCCAGCCGCCCTCGGAGCCTGGGCGTTGCTGTGGCTCCGGTGGCGGGCTCCCGCATGGCTGTTCGTTGTCGGGGTTGTGGCCGCCGCCGTGTTCTTTGTCGGCTGGCCCTGGTTGTGGGACGATCCGATTCAGCACGCGGCTCAGTATTTTGGCAAGACGACGAATCGGGTCTCGATCCAAGCCTGGTACTTCGGCAAAGCGCTCGCCGACCGAGACGTTCCATGGCATTATCCCTGGGTGATGTTTGGTGTCTCCGTCCCGCTGGGATTGCACCTGCTGGGTCTGGCCTCAACGGTCGACGTGTTGCAATCCTTGCGGACGACTCCGCGCGAGTCGCTGCTGGCCGCTGGAATACTGGTCCCACTTGTCGCGTTCAGTGTTCCAGGAATCGCTGTCTATGATGGCGAACGTCTCTTCTCCATCGTGTTTCCCCTGTGGGCCTTGTTGATTGGTCGGGCGGCGGGGCGAATTGTGGACTGGTTCGCGGTGCGGCGTTGGTGTGGAAAACCGCTCGCGCTGGGGGTTTTAATGGCATTTGTTGCCGCCCAGTCAATTGGATTGTGGCGCGACCAGCCGGCTTGGCTTTCGTACTACAGTTCCGCGGTAGGTGGTCTCTCGGGGGCCGACAAACTGGGGCTGCCCGCGACTTACTGGGGGGATGGAGTGACACGATCGCTCATCGCTCAAATCGCCGAACTGGTTCCAGAAGAGAGTTCGATCGCGGTCGCCCCGACTCTGTATGAATTACAGCCACTGGAATTGGAACGTCAGGCGATTCCGCTAAAACGCCGCAACATTCACCTTGTCAGTTTGGGAGGGGCGGGCGGGCGCGACGCGACGTACCTGCTGCTGTTCAATCGACCGGAATACCTTCCGAAAGAATTCCGTCGGTTGCGGCCGAGCGATTTTGTCGCCGTGGTGGAGCGAGATGGCGTATGGCTTGCCGGCCTGTTGCGGAAATAGGGCCGCGGCGTGACGGAAAGTCGGTTGCGAGAATTGCAATCGACGAAGAACTCTGCGCAAATGCGTCCACAAGCATCGAACGCTCTCGACCGTAGCCGTCACCCTCTCCCTTCCTTACTCAAAGTACCATGTCGCAATTCATTCTCGCGCTGGATCAAGGGACCACTTCGAGCCGGGCGATTGTATTTGGTCGCGACGGTAGGTCGCGCGGCGTCGCCCAGCGGGAGTTTCCTCAGATCTATCCTCAGCCCGGTCATGTCGAGCATGATCCGCAGGAGATCTGGAATAGCCAGTTCCAATGCGCGGTTGAGGCGTTGGCGGCCGCTGGTGTCCGGTCGGATCAAATCGCCGCGATCGGCATCGCCAATCAGCGGGAGACAACCATTCTGTGGGACCGCGTGACTGGTCAGCCAATCGCCAACGCGGTCGTCTGGCAGAGCCGTGTGACAGAGCCCATTTGTCGCAAGTTGAAAGCGGACGGACTGGAGCCGCTCTTTCGGGAGCGGACCGGGCTGGTGCTTGATCCGTATTTTTCGGGGACGAAGATCGGCTGGCTGCTCGATCAGGTTCCCGGGAGCCGAGCCCGCGCCGAGCAGGGAGAGATTCTGTTCGGCACGGTCGACACGTGGCTGTTGTGGAAACTCTCAGGGGGACGTGTTCACGCCACCGATCCCAGCAATGCCTCGCGCACATTGTTGTTTAACATTCACACTCTCGGGTGGGATGAAGAGTTGCTGCGGATTCTCAAAGTTCCCCGCGCCATGCTGCCTGAAGTGCGTCCTTCGAGCGGATCCTTTGGAGAAACCGACCCGGCGCTTTTCGGTCGTGCAGTTCCTTTGTGCGGGGTCGCGGGGGACCAGCAGGCGGCGACGTTTGGTCAAGCCTGCTTCGAGCCGGGGAGCGCGAAAAACACCTATGGAACCGGGTGTTTTCTACTGATGAACACGGGCGAAACGCCAGTCGCGTCGCAGAATGGGCTGCTGACGACGGTCGGGTGGACAGTGAACGGAAAGACGACCTACTGTCTGGAAGGCGCGGTGTTCATCGCCGGCGCGGTCGTCCAGTGGTTGCGCGACGGGCTGGGTCTGATTGGAAGTTCAGCCGAGGTGGAGCAACTGGCGCTGCGCGTTCCCGATACGGGGGGCGTGTACTTCGTCCCCGCGTTTGTCGGACTGGGCGCGCCCTGGTGGAACCCCAACGCCCGCGGAACGATCGTGGGGATCACCCGCGGGACACAGCGGGAACACATCGCCCGGGCCGCGCTGGAATCGATCGCCTGGCAAACGCTCGACGTGTTGCAGGCGATGCAGCGCGACTCAGGGGTTCCGCTGGGGCAGCTCAAGGTCGACGGCGGGGCGGCGAAAAACGATCTGTTGATGCAGTTTCAGGCTGACCTGTTGCAGGTTCCCGTGCGGCGACCGACCGTGGCGGAAACCACGGCGCTCGGTGCCGCGTATCTTGCGGGGCTGGCGGTCGGCTACTGGAACGGGCCGGCCGACATCCAAGTGAACTGGGCGCTCGACCGCGAATTCACCTCGACCATGCCGTCAGACGAACGGGAAACGCGGCACCATCGCTGGAAACAGGCGGTCGAACGGTCAACAGACTGGGCGTGAGGCGCGGCATTCAGACGTCGCACACTTCAACGGCCTGCCGGAGGCCGGCTTCGGGATTGCGGGTCGGGATGAACTCATGCCCGACGAACCCCTTGTAATCGAGTTGCACCAGTTTCCGCAGGATCGGCGGAAAGTTGATCTCCTGGTTTTCATCGAGTTCGCACCGGCCGGGATTGCCCGCGGTGTGGATATGCCCGATGACGTCTTGGCATTCGTCGAGCCGCCGGATCACGTCCCCGTTCATCACCTGCACGTGATAGATGTCGAACAGCAGTTTCACGCGGGGGGAACCGACCCGGCGGACGATGTTCGCGACGTAGTCGATGTCGTCCCCCTGGTACCCGGGGTGCCCTTTCATGGGGTGCGAGCCATCGCGGGTGTTGAGGTGTTCGAGACAAATGGTGACACCCATTTTCTCGGCATGAACGGCCAGTTTCTTGAGGCCGACGACACAGTTGTCGGCCCCTTCCTGGAGCGAGATTTCACCACTGTTGGGGTCTTCGGCGTCACGCCATTTGTAGCCCGTGAACGCGATCACGGCGGGAAAGCCGTACGCGGCGCAGGCGTCAATTGTCTTCGTGGTGACTTCGATGACCTGGGGATGGTAATCGAGGTTGTTGAGCCCTTTCATAAAGGGAGCGCCGGGCATGCCGTTCGCCGCCAGGGCGCAGACCAGACCATGTTTCTTGAGTGTGTCAAACGCCTCGGGGCCGACGATTTCGACCGACTTGCAACCCAGGCGTTTTGAAACAGTACACGTCTTTTCAAGATCCCATTGTTCTTCCGAGACGTTGAAGCACCAATGGACGACCGAATGCTGAATGTTGCCCTTGAGCGACAGTACTTGTGCTGACACGGTGGAAGTTCCCGGTTGGAGAAACGAAGTGGACGTTTGGGGAGTATATCGAAGTCGGACACGATTTCCAGCGGGGGCTGGAGCTTCCATTCGCCGTACAACGAATGCGATCACCCGGGTTCGAATCCGGGGGGATTCGGAACGGATTCCATTCGCACCCGGGCGCGAACTCCCTTGTCCGTCTGTTCAATGTAGATGACCGGCATTTCGTGTTGCGCGCCTCCGGTGCCGATCGTCGGGATCTGATCCCACACCAGAATTTCCCCGCCATTGCGGGTCAGCATGGGGAAGAGCCGTTCACCGGAAAATCCCTCCGGCAAGCCAATCACCCGGCCATCGCAACAGAGAAACGGACCGACCTGTTTGCCATCGATGCGGAATGGGGTCGGGAAGGATCCTTTCTTCCCGAGGTCCGGAACGGAGTCTTCGAATTCCACATCTTCGGGTTTCATCCAGGGAATTTTCTGCTCGGGAGATGCCGGCCCGACCAGCAATGTGTTTGACGTTCCGTCCGTGAAGTCGGCGATCCAGCGGCCACCATCGAAGGGGACATTTTCACCGTCAAAATCGGTTCCCTCGTTGTCAAACGCCATGTTCTCACCACGGATCGCGACATAATGCGTGTAGTGGTCTTTGTTTTCGCCATGGATCGGATCGGAAAAAACGGCCGGGATCTTCTCCAGCAGTTTCTTGTTGTGTGGACCGTCCCACGGTTCGTCGAAATGGTACGAGTTATAAAGCGCCACTTCGTCGAGGTAGGGGAGTAACAGAACCCGCCAACTGTGCCAAGGTTTGCCATTCGGGCCGTTGATGACGGCCGGAGGAAATCGGTTATGGGCATCGTGGAAGTTGTGGAGCGCCAGTCCGATCTGCTTGAGGTTGTTGAACGACTTCCGCAAAACCGCCTGGTCACCCATCGCCTCTTCCGCCGCCCCCTCTTCGATCGACGCCAGATCCGGGAGCTTTTTCATTTGCGCCGTCGTGACCGAGACCGGCCGGAACAACATCACGAATTCGTTCTGTTTCAGTTTTGTGGCCGCCTCAGGAGCCACTTGCAAAACCGCCCGTCCCTCTTCCTGAACATCAATCACCTGTACCCGGACCAGCCGCGCCCCCTTGAGGGGACTTTGCGCCGTTTCCTGGACGACTCCCAAGTAATACCCCTCGACCAAGTGGGGGCGCAACTGGGGCGGCACCGGCGGCATCCCTTCGGGGGGGGTGACCTCAACCTGTCCCGAGTCGGCGATCTTGCCGATTTTCGCGAAATACGGGGAGACCTGCGGATTGAGTTCGTATCGCGACTCGGGCTTGCGAGCGGCGACCCGGACCGCTGGCTGCAAGGGAACCGCTGGCCGCACCACTTTTCCCTGCCGCTCTTGCTGTTCCTGCGCAACCCCGATTCCCGTCAAAATCAACGACAGGCACCAGGCGGCCCCCATCAACCGGCATGAACTTCGACCCATGTTTTGGACGCCTCCCGTGTGAATGTCTGAAGACACTGAAACTACAGGCTGTCGGCAGGAAGTCAATGCGAATACGGGGACTGGAGAAAAGGTCGCTGCCTGGCAGATTGACCGAGGTGGACAACCCACCCCGGTTGCGGTTCTACTGTCTCCGCCATGTCTCCGACTCCCGATGCCTCCCGAATTCCAGCCGACAGTTCCCGGCCAACAACTCTCCGTGCGCAGGTACTGGCGCTGGCCATTCCCGCGCTCGTTGAGCAGTTGCTCAGCTTCTTCGTCGCGCTCTACGACACCACGCTGGCGGGTTACATCAGCACCGCTGACCACGAAGTTGGGCTGTATACAACTACGGTCGGCATCGCGTCGTACCTCGGCTGGCTGGCGTCGCTGCTGTTCGCCCTGGTCGGCATGGGTACGACCGCCCTGGTCGCCCGCGCCAAAGGGGACAACGACCTCGCGACCGCCAACCGACTTGCAAACCGTTCGCTGTTTCTGGTCGCCCCGCTGGCGATGATGGTTGTCGCGGTTTTGTATTTCGCGGCTCCGTTACTCGCGGGTCGGGTCGGGCTGGAGGCGGAGTCCGCCGACGTGCTCGTCCGCTATCTGCGTCGTGACGCGTTCGGGCAGTTGCTGTTCGGATTCTGTCTGATCGGGTCGGCGGCACTGCGTGGCATGGGAGATATGCGAACCCCCATGTACATCCTGGGAGGGGTCAATCTGGTGAACATCCTCGTATCGACCACACTGGTTCTGGGAACGGCTCCTGGTGCGATCCTTTCCCGCAAACTGGGCTGGGAATCGTGGGGGGTCGACGGAATTGTGAGTGGGACATTGACCGCGCGACTGCTGGGCGGAGCGCTGATGCTCGGCGTGCTGGCGCGCGGAGTCAGTGGATTGAAACTGCTTCCGTCGCTGATGATTCCCGATCGAATCGACGTCGTCCGGATTCTAAGGATCGGCATTCCGGCCGCGTTCGAAGGGGCGACGATGTGGGTCGGGCAATGGTTGTTTCTCGAAATCATCTCGCGTCTGGGGACGCCTGAAAGTGGCAGCGCGTACAAAGCGGCTCACATGATTGGTATGGACGCCGAGGCGTTGACGTACCTTCCCGCGACCGCCTGGGGTTATGCGGCAGCGTCCCTGGTCGGGCAAAACCTTGGGGCGGGTAACCCCGATCAGGCCCGTCGCCTGACAAACGAGGCGGCCAAACACGCGGTCATCATCGCCCTGGTGGGATCCACCGTCTATTTCTTTGGTGCCGAGCTGATCTTTCAGGTCATGACCCAGGAGGCCGAAGTCCGGCGGATTGGAATCCCCGCACTGCGATTTCTGTCGTTGTACCAGTTGCCGCTGGCTGTGGTGATCGTCTACCTGCACGCGATTCGCGGAGCGGGGGCGACCCGCGCGGTCGCGATCATCAATTCCCTCGGCGTCTTTCTGATCCGACTGCCCGTCGGCTACCTGATGGGAATCGTCCTGGGGTTCGGGCTGATCGGGGCGTGGTCGGGAATGTGCCTTGATGTGCTGATTCGATCGGTCATTGCGCGGTATTACTTCTCGCGAGGCACCTGGTCCCGCACCGAGGTGTAGGGGCGGATCACGAACAGCATTCTGACGGACGTCGGATCACCGATCTCCGGGGAGCGGCAAACGACCGAAGACCATTCGGCCCGCGCTGGATTGTAGCACGCTCTTGACGATGATTTCGGACTCTTTGCCGACCATTCCACCGCCGTCCTCGCAGACAACCATTGTGCCGTCGTCGAGATAACCCACTCCCTGCCCCGAGGCCTCCCCAGGCCGGACGATCTTGAGCGAGATTCGCTCACCGGGCAGGTGCTTTGGCTTCAGGCAATTTGCCAGATCGTTCAGGTTGATCACGTCGACCCCCTGCACACTGGCAACCTTGTTGAGGTTGAAGTCGTTGGTCACGACCGCGCCGCCGAGTTCCTTCGCCAGATCGACCAGTCGCTGATCGACACTTTGCCCCTTTCCCTCTTCGGGACGGGTCTCGTGCAGACGCACCTCGATATTGGTGTTCGATTGCAGTCGGGAGACGACATCCAACCCGCGCCGTCCCCGATTGCGGCGCAGTTTTTCGCTGCTGTCAGCGATGTCCTGCAATTCCTGCAACACGAACGACGGAATCACAATCTCGGCATCGATGATCTTCGTTTCGAGAACGTCTGCGATCCGACCGTCAATCAGCGCACTCGTATCGAGGATGTAGGGGCGTCCGCCGCGCACCTCTTTGGCGAATTCAATGTACGGAATGATGAATCGGAATTTGTCGCGAGTCTGCAACAGCAGCGTCACGCACAGGTACGGCAGAATCAGGTTCGAGAGCATCAGCGTGATCGGCCGGTAATTCCCCATCACGACCGGACTGAGGGCCAGATTCGTCAACCAGCTCAGCATGAATCCGATGAGCAGTCCAAAATAAATTGCCGAGACCACATCAATTCGCTTCTGCGGAATCAAAATGTCGAGGAATGAAACGATTTGCGAAGCCAGGAGCAGCAGGATGAAACTGGTGACACGGTTGCTGCCGAATGGCTCGGGAAGGGCGTCGAGCGTCACAAACGTGACGATCGTCCCAACGCAAACCATGGCGTAGATGACTCGGATGAGGAACAGCAGCATGTGATCACACGATTCCTGAACTCGGCGACAGCGACGACGCCCCCTGTCCGCCGGAACAACTGCCCGACGCCGGTTGCACGCGCCTGCGCGACGACCGAGCGGCAGGCGCAGCCGTCACCCGTCGGTCAACCAGCGTCTATTGTTCAAGAATCGACCGCCGTTATCAAGGTCGCGCCCTCCGCCGAATCGCTACACCTCCGAATTCGCGAGTAATTCATACAAAGCGGCAAGGGATTGCGGAATAATGTTGACGTCGGCGAAGATTGGCATGAAGTTCGTGTCGCCGTTCCAGCGGGGAACGATGTGCCAGTGCAGATGCCCGGGCAATCCCGCTCCCGCGACCCGTCCGAGGTTCAAGCCCACATTGTATCCATCCGGCGACATCGCCTTTCCCAGCCGGGCCACCATCGCGCGGATCAGTTGCGAACACTCCAGCAACTCGGCATCGTCCAGTTCGAGAATCGACGCTTTGTGCGCGTAGGGGGCGACCAGCAGGTGCCCGTTGTTGTAGGGATACCGGTTCAAGACCACGAACGCCCGCTCGCCCCGATGCAGCACCAGGTTCTCGACATCATCCGCTGGCGACGGCGCGAACCGACACAAGAAGCAGTCGTCGGGAGGAGGTCGATCGGGAGACTTCACGTAGGCGAGCCGCCAAGGAGCCCACAGGGTTTCGTGCGACATCAATTCTTTCTCCAAGGATGCAGCTTATGGGCGGCGGCATCCTGTTCTTCGGTCACGGGGAAAAACTGGTCCCCCTGTTTCAAATAAAGTATCCGCCAGGCGCGATCGGACAGGTCACGGTCCGTCGGGTCTTTCATCAACGCCTTGAGCCGATCTTCACCCGCCGGGCCGAACTCCACAATCGCGTTCCCCAGCGGCCGCCAGCCCCATTCCCGATCGGTCCGCTCGCAACCATCGCCGTACTGCCGGAAGTACTCGACTGCCACATCCAGCACCACGGCACGTGCCGGGTCGGCCACGTCGAGCCGGGCGTGCATCTGGGCATAAGCGATCGCGCCGCGGACCTGTACCGCGTGGTCGCGATCCGCCTCCATCACTCGTCGAAAGGTCGCCTTCACCTCGGCGGTCGGTCCGAAGCTGCTGCGGAGATTGACGATGGCCAGTTCGCGCGAGTAGGGGTTGTCGTCGGTGAGAGCGATCCGGGTCAACGCGGTGTGGACCTCGGGAGTCGCTGGCGCTCCGATGAGGGTGAAGTAATACAGCACCAGTTCGCGCGTCCGGGAACTGGAATCGTTCAGCTTCGCCGTCAAGGCGAGCTTGTCGTCGGCAGTCAGCCGACCGTCCGCTGTCATCTTTTTGAGTGCATCGACCACTGCGCGGGAATGGAACTGAAACGTACTTCCAGCCTCAAACGCCGCCGCGAGCAGCGGTTCCACGGCGGGTGTTTGCTCAAGTTCACCGAGCGCCAAAGCCGCCTGACAGCGCACGGAATTTTCCGGATCGCGGAGCGACTTGAGAACCGCGTTCGCCGCCCCCTCGACCTTGTGTTTGGCAATCGTTCTCAATGCCGTGCGGCGGACATAGATGTCCGGATCGGCCACGCCACGTGCCAGTTGCTCTGCGGTTAAGGACGCTTTTCCCTTCAGTGCCCGCATCAGGACGCGACGGCGGGCGAAGTGATCGCGGCTTGTCAGGCTTTCCACCGGCTCGTCGGCAAGCTGCTCGTCGGGCCAGTCGACCCAGGCTTCATTCGGGTATCCCCCTTCAATTTCCCGCCCCAGAAACATCACGCGGGGCACTCCCGGCTCCAGGTCGCCGCGGGTGCGGAAGGCCGAAATGGTGACTCCCTGTTTCGCCTCCTTCGCGCGAGCGACCAATCCTTGGCGAACGCTGTCTGAGGCCGGACTGAACAGACAGATTTCATCGACCACGCCACCGCGCAGCCACTCTTCAACACTCCACGAGAAATTTCCCGCGGTCCAGACTCCCTTGTCAATCGTCCATTTCATCGGGCGATCGGGGGATTCGCCATGCACACACACCGCGACCTTCTTTCCATGCGGGGCGAGCTGCTTTTTCAGAAGCCTCAGAAATTCGGTGACATGGTTGCCGCGCAGACGCCGCCAAGCCTCGCGATCGAATTCTTCATGGCGAATGTCCTTCCCATGTTTCGCCCGATACTCGTCCACAATCGGGTCGCTGTAGCCGAATTCGTCGTCGTAGCGCTGGGAGAAATTTTCGGCGTAGGTCAGAAAGGCGATGCCGTCGTAGTCGCCCGCGAGTGTGTATTTCGTCAGATAGTCCGCCATCGCCTGGCGGGCTTCGGGATAGGCGAATTCAATCGGCCCCCCTTGCCGCCATGTCCCCCAGCGGTTAACCGGTGCCCACTCCGGATGGTCGACGCGCAGCTTGTCCTCGATGGCGTAGGGGAACCCCGAATAGCCGGCATCCGCCTGGGAACCGTTGTCGAAGAGACCGTAGGTGAGCCAGATCCCCATCTTGCGGCGATGCGCCTCTTCCACCGCGATGCGATTCGTCCCCACCGTGCGATACTGCAAGTCGCGCCACCAGTCCCAGACCCGGGCGAACCCACGGTTTTCGGGACGGATGACAAACTCCTCACCCCAGATTTCGTCTTGTCCACCGCGCCACCAGACACGTTCGACGCCGTATTTTTTTTGAATGCTCTCAAAAGCGGCGGCGATGCTGACCCGGGAATCGAGGACCGGTGTGTCGAGCAGATCCTGGGTGTCACCCACGGTGAAATAAGCGGTCCGTGGATTTTCGTCGGCGAGAATGACACCGCAGGCAAAGATTGCCGCCGCAAGAGCCAGCGAGGCCATTCGCGTCGAATGCCTCGTGCGAATGCAATCGCCTGATGAAATTGGTCTCATGGGGGCCGCCGTGTCGGTGTCTGGAGTACGAGGTTGAACGGGAGCCAATTTCCTCGATTCGGATCAGCCCCGTCAACGAACCGGGAGAATTCGGTGATCAGCGGAAGCGGCGAGAGAGCGTACTTCCACCGGAGTCTCTACCCAACGCGGATTGCATCCACAACCACCGATATGTTAACCTGCGGCGTCCATTCCCCCGACTCCTCCTGGTGGATCCCGAGATGCTGCACATTCTGGGAAACCCGACGCGTGCCTGCGATGGTTTCACACGCCGGGAGGCGCTGCGGGTCGGTGGACTGTCGCTGTTCTCTGGATTGACGTTGCCGCGCGTGCTGCAGGCCCGTGAGCAATCCCCGTCGAACGTGGCCGGGACTGCGAAATCGGTGATTCTCCTCAATCTGTTTGGCGGCCCGCCGCACCAGGATCTGTTCGACCTCAAGCCGCACGCTCCCGCGCAAATCCGCGGGGAATTCCAACCGATCGACACCGCGGTTCCCGGAACACAAATCGGCGAACTGCTCCCCCAGGTCGCCCAGGTAAAGGATCGCTGCACGCTGATTCGCACCTATTCGCATAAGTACAACAGCCACAATCCGTACAACGTCTACACCGGCTTCGACGGCGGCAACGACCAGGAAAACTACTTCGCCAAACGGGTCGACCATCCCTCAATCGCCTCGGTTTGTCAAACGCTGCGACCGGTTGTCAGCGAAGTCCCTCCCTATGTGATCCTACCGGCGTTTCCCGGCTATTCGCAGGCCTTGCGCCGCTCTGGTCCCTATGGCGGGTATCTTGGCAGCCAGCACGACCCGCTGTTCACACTGCTGCCGCAAACGCAAAAAGAAAAACAGCCCGACTACAAAGCGGTCGTTGCCTACGGCACCCCGCAGCTTCCGTCACTCGACTCGTTGCCGAGCGTGACCGCCGACCGACTCGATCAACGACACACGTTGCTGGAACAACTCGATCGCGAAGTCGCCCGCCTCGAGCGGACGAGATCGATCGACGTTTTGGACCATTTCCAGCAACAAGTCTTCACGCTGCTGACTTCGTCGAAGACCAGGTCGGCGTTCGATCTCACAGCGGAAGCCGATTCGGTTCGCGACCGCTATGGCCGAACGTTGTGGGGCAACAGTCTGTTGTTGTGTCGGCGGCTGGTGGAAGCGGGGTCAATGTTCACCAGTGTCCACTGGGAAGAGGGGCAGACGGCCAACCATTGGGATCTGCACGAAAACAATTTCGGCATGTGCCGGGTGATGGCACCGATCGTTGACCAGATCGTCTCGGCCTTGATTCTTGACCTGGAACAGCGGGGGCTGCTCGATTCGACCCTGGTAATTGTGATGGGGGAGATGGGACGCACGCCGAGGATCAATGCCAAAGCGGGGCGCGACCATTGGCCTCAATGCGGATTCGTGCTGTTGGCCGGGGGCGGAACGAAACGCGGTTTCGTTTTGGGGAAGACCGACGCGGAAGGGGCCTACCCGATTGAGCGGCGCGTGTCGGCCGGGGATCTCGCCGCCACCATTTATCAGTTGCTCGGAATCGATCCACATGCGACGGTCCCCGATCTGACCGGTCGGCCCAATCACATTTCACACGGCGGCGAACCTGTCTGGGAGATCATGACGTGAACCCGATTCGACGATCCAATTCGGTCCGCTGGCAACAGGCCCAGCTTTCCCGTAGAACGATGCTGCAAGCCGGCTCCATCGGCCTGATGGGGCTGGGAATGGCCGACGTTTCGGCCGCCCGGGCCATGGCTCAGCACTTTCAGAACACTCCCGAAAAGTCGGTGATTTTCGTCTTTCTGAATGGGGGAATCTCCCATCAGGACAGCTTCGACATGAAGCCGGAGGCTCCCGCAGAGGTCCGGGGAGAATTCCGCCCAATCGCCACCCGAACGGCTGGCCTGGAGATTTGTGAACACCTGCCACTGCTGGCCCAACAGAGCGAACGCTTCGCCCTCGTCCGTTCGATGGCCAGTGGCAGCAGCGGGCACGAAGAGGCGTGCCACATGCTGTTCACCGGTCGGCTCGACTTTCCCGCCGGCTTCAGTCTGGCACGTGTCCCCAGTCCGAATGAATGGCCTTCGCTGGCCTCGCAGGTGACGTACCTCACTCAGGGGCGGAATCAGCTTCCCCCTGCCGCCGTCCTGCCTCAGGTGAGCGTGAACGAGGCGAATGCGTTCCGACCCGGACAATGGGCGGGAAAGTTGGGAGCGAAGTACGAAGCGTGGCATTTGCATGTCGCGGCGGCCTGCGCCCTGGGAAACGGTGCGTGCCCCAATTGTTTCCGGTTTGAGGGAACCCCCTTCACCCACGAATCGTCGACGGTTTTTGACATGCCTGTGCTGAGCCTCCCCGAGGGAGGGCGCGGCCGACTGGGAAATCGCGTGGAACTGCTCTCTTCGATCGAAGGCCAGCAGCGACGACTTGAAAAAGGAGCCGAGTCGGCGAAGATCGATCGCAACCGACAACAGGCGATTTCCGTCCTCGCCGACCCGCGCGTCCAGGGCGCGTTTGATGTCGAGAACGCCGATCAGAAGACGACCGACCGCTACGGCAAGAACAAGTTCGGGCTGTCTTTACTGATGGCCCGGCGACTGGTCGAGGCGGGGGTCAACATGGTGCAGGTGAACCTCGGCAAGAATTCCTCGTGGGACACGCACCGCCGCAATTTTCCCAATCTCAAAGACAACCTGATGCCCTATATGGACCGGGCGGTCTCGGGATTGCTCGACGACCTGGCCGAGAGCGGGCTGCTCGACGACACGCTGGTCGTGGTGACAGGGGAATTCGGTCGAACACCAAAAATCAATCCCGACGGCGGTCGCGATCACTGGGGTCCTGTGATGACGAGTCTGTTCGCGGGAGCCGGGGTTCGTGGTGGCACCGTGATCGGCGCGACCGACAAAATCGCGGCGCAACCGGTTTCCGACCGGCATACGATCGAAAACATGGCGGCGACCGTGCTGAACACCCTGGGAGTGCCACGCGACTCGCAGTGGATTGATTTCGACGGTAGGCCGTACGAGGTGTATCGGGGCGAGCCGATTGTGGGATTGATATAAGGCCGAACGGCTGAAAATCCAGGGAGTTCGCGCGGAGCCGCGCCCATCAGGAAGCGGAATCTGGATGGCGGCTTGCCCAAGCCCCCATCCACCTGCATCCCACTCGCGTTCAATGTCGCGTTATCGGCCGCGTGGAGCATAACCTCTCGTATCCGGCCATGTGGAGTATATACTCCACGCGGTTCCGATCTCCTCATGGTGAACTCATACGCCGCATGCCCCCGATCCCAACGACAAATCACACGATTCTCGATCATCTCACGCGAGTCGCCGCTGGTCGCTGGTCGGCCCGGCAGGCGGTCGAAGAAGCCCTGGCGCGATGTGACACTCTGGAGGGGGAGCTTCACGCCTGGGTCCACCTCGATCGAGCGGGGGCGCTCGAACAGGCCGACCGACTCGATGCCGCCAAGTCGCGGGGAGAAGCGATTGGACCGCTGTTTGGTGTGCCGGTCGCGGTCAAAGATTTGTTCGACCTCTCGGGATGGCCGACGGGATGCGGATCACGATTACTTGAAAGTGGTCCCCCTGCGGCTCGGAGCGCGCCCCTGGTGGCCCGACTGCAAGCGGCTGGGGCTGTGGTCCTTGGAAAGACGGTGACGACGCAGTTCGCCTGCTTTGATCCTCCGCGCACGCGCAATCCCTGGAACGTCGACCGCACACCCGGGGGGTCATCCAGTGGTTCTGCCGTGGCGGTCGCGACGGGAATGTGCCTGGCGGCACTGGGTTCGCAAACCGGAGGCTCGATCACCCGTCCCGCGTCGTTTTGTGGGATCGCGGGCTTAAAGCCGAGCTTTGATCGACTGCCGATTGAGGGGGTGTACCCAGTCGCGAGCAGTCTCGATCATCCGGGACCGATGGCGCGAACGGTCGCCGACCTGCAACTGCTCAATCGCGTGCTGTCGCTCTCCAGCCAGACACCCGAATGGGATCCACTGCAGACCCAATCCAAACCCCCGCGTACGATCGGCGTCTTGCGAGGCATGTTTCAGGAGAAAGCGGAAGGCGACTGTTGGGACGTGTTTGAACGGACGCTCGCGAAACTGCGGGGGGCCGGAGCCGATGTTCGCGAATGCCGACTTCCGACTCAGTTCGACACGGTGATCGCCACGCATCGAGCCGTGATGATCACGGAAATCGCCTCACACCACGAAAGTCGGCTTGCCGCTCATCCCGACGACTACCTCCCCGGCATGCGGAGCCTGATCGAAGAGGGGATCCGGGCACGTGGGGTGGATTATGTTCGGGCGAAGTCGCATCAGGCCGCGCTGAAGGCCGCCCTGCGGGACTGTTTCGACGAATTCGATCTGCTGGCCTGCCCTGCGACGCGCGGCGGTGCCCCGACTCGCGAGACGACCGGAGACCCTTCGTTCAACGCTCCCTGGAGTTACACCGGGTTGCCAACGGTCACGCTGCCCATGGGCGTTGACTCCGCCGGGATGCCATTGGGAATGCAATTGGTGGGAAAACGGGACGGGGACGCCGACCTGTTGTCGATGGGGGTCTGGTGCGAAAACTCGTGCTGACCGCCTGTTCATAATCTGGTACGCTCCGGCCGGCTGGTTCGTGTCCCGCTGGCGGTCGTTGGTGCCAGTGGACGGCTGGTCGCGTTGGTCGTGAATGGAGTCTCGATCGGATGTGTTCGCCACTGCTTTCCGTCTTCCGCTGTGCTGTGTTGTGTGCCTGCGCGATGGGTGCCGCGCCGCAGTTCGCGTTTGCACAAAATGGGCCACCCACCGGGCCTGCGGTCGTGACCCCCTTGCAGGATGACGCCCAACTGCATGATGTCCACCTGGTCGGCAAAGATCTGGCCTGGGGAGTGGGTGATCACGGCGTCATTTGGGCCTCGAACGATGGGGGCAAATCATGGTCACTGCAATCGAGCGGGGTATCGGCACCGCTCCACTCGGTCTGGTTTCTCAATCGCCGCGAGGGTTGGATTGTCGGTGGTGAGACCGAACCATTCACCCACCGCACGCGCGGCATCGTGCTGCATACTTCCGATGGTGGTGCCCACTGGGAGTTGATCTGGCCGAAATCGAGTCCGGTCGCCCCAAACCAATCCGAACCAGAGGAAACCGAATCGGGAGGCTCCTTCCAATTCAGGACTCCCCCCCTCGCGCAGGACGTGGAAGGAGTCGACGATCTCCCCGGCCCCGAACTGGTCACGCGGCTGCCGCGTTTGCGACGGGTTCGATTCTTCACTCCAAAGTTGGGACTGGCCGCTGGGGTTCCCGACGCGACCTCACCCGGAGGTGTTTTTCGGACGGATGATGGCGGCGTTTCGTGGCGGTCGCTCGCGGGGGATATTGGAGAAGAATGGCTCGGTGCCGACTTCGCGAATTACGACACGGGGGTCGTTGTCGGGCTGCGGGGCGAGACGGCCCGGGTCGTGGGTCGCAAGGTCGACCGCAGTCGCCGACCGTCCATCGGCAATCGCGGACTCTACGATGTCGCCCTGACATCGGCGCAGGTCGGCTGGCTGGTGGGAGATGGGGGCCTCGTACTGAAAACCACCAATGGTGGCCTCGTCTGGCAGGCACCCGAGGAATCGCTGCCGGACGATGTCCGAAAGCTGTTCGACTTCCGCGCCGTGGCGTGCCGGGGGGCCGATGTGTGGGTCGCTGGGGAACCCGGTGGCGTGATCTGGCATTCGCCCGACGGAGGTCAGTCATGGGGGGCGCATCTGACGGGCCAACCGCTTCCGATCACAGCGATCCATTTCAGCGACGAACGATGCGGTTGTGCCGTGGGGGCGCTCGGGTTGATCCTGCGGACCAGTGACGGCGGAGTCACCTGGAAGGTGGCCCGGGGCGGAAACCGTCGACTCGCGTTGTGGCAGTTGCATGGCCGGGGATCACAAGTCCGGCTGGCGATTCCGGTCGAGTATTCCGGCGATCAGGGATTTCGGTCGCTGGTGGAGGTGGTGGGGCGCGAGGATGTGGGCCAGACCGAACGGCTGTCTCGCGATTTTCCCATGCGACTGCGCGAAGCAATTCCCCGTGCCGGTGGGTCAGTGGGGTCGACCTGCTGGCAGTTTCCCCTGGCAGCTCCGGGACTTGAGCGCGACTTCGACAAGTTACTGGCCGACTGGAATCGCCGAAATGAAAACCGCTTCGAAGAGGTGCTGACCTCGCACCTGGTGCGTCAGATTCGAATGTGGCGTCCCAGTGTGCTGGTCCTCGATCCCCAGACCGACGCCCTGTCGAAACTGGTCGCGCAACTGTCGGCGGATGCGGTCGAGCAGGCGGCCGACCCGACCCGCTGGCTGCAACATCAGGAGTTGGCGGGACTCGAACCGTGGCGCGTGGAACGGGTGTTTCAACGACTTCCCGCGGGAAGCAAAGGAGCGGTGCAAATCGAACGGCACCGATTGCTGCCGCACCTCGGGATTTCAAACACACTCGCCACCCGAAAGGCGGAAGGCGTGTTGTTTGAAGAGTCCCCGTCGACTGACGAGCGAGCTGCCTGGAATGTGATTCGACCGGCTCCCGCAGCCGACTCGGGAGGGACGATTCGGGGTGGTTTTTTCGGCGCGATGGGGATCTCGCCCGGATCAGCGGCGCGGCGCTCTCTGTCGTTGGACGACGACACGAATCTGACAGTGAATGAAGAACGGGTCCGTCGCCAACGGAATTTCGCGGCGATTACGCAGCGTTCAATCGCCGACCCGGTGATGTCGGCCCAGTTACTGGCGGAGATTCCCTCGGCGTTGCGGGGAATACCTGCGGAACAAGGGGCCGAATCGTTGCGAGCCCTGGCGCAACAATACGCGAGTGTGGGGAAATGGGAACTGGCCGAGCTGACGCTGGTGGAACTGTCGCAGCGCTATCCCGACGAGCCAGCGGGACTGGCGGCGATGCAGCAACTGGTGCAGTGGTGGTCGAGTGGGGAACTCGCCTGGCGCAGGCTCCGGCCGACGGCGACCCGGCAAGGGAGACTGGCGGGTTCCTCCGAGTCAGCTCAACAAGCGATCGCGCAGGCGATGGCGAAACTGGAACAACAGTCGCGATCGACGGGCCGCACGCTGTTTGACGAGGGCGACGACAACGCGCCGACGCCGGTGGAAACGACAGGACGGGTCGAACTCGCGGGAAATTCGGCGGCCTCCTCGACGGTAGAAGAATCGGTGTTGCTCGATTACCGCGGTAAGCTGAAATTCTGGCATTCGCAGGCGGCACGCGTCGCGCGGGAATTGCAACGGCGGGCCCCCGATCTGGCGGAGCAGCCCGCAGTTCAGCTCCCGATGGCGGTTGTCTTTCGTACTCAGGGGCTTTACCTGCGGGCGGACGACCTGTTCGCCCGGCAGGCGGCGGGAAGTCGGTCGCCACTCTGGCGTCGAATTTCGCAATCGGAAGTCTGGCTCAGCACGCGGAGCGCCCCACCTGACTTCGCCGCCACGCTTTGCACGCGAGCCAACGAGACACCAACCCTGGACGGACTCTTGTCGGATGTCTGCTGGCAACAGGCCGAGGAACTCGCGCTCACGCAGTCCGGGGCGGCCGGCAAGGCCGCCGCCAAGACGATGGTCTTTGTCTGCTACGACGACGAGTATCTGTACTGGGCGGGGAGTGTTCCGCGTGACCCCGGTGTTCGCAGCGACCGCCCGACGGGCAAAGGGCGCAAGCACGACGGCGCGGGGGACGAGTTCGACCGCGTGACACTGTCGCTCGATGTCGACCGCGATTACCACACGAGTTATCAACTCACGATTGACCAGCGAGGTGAAACGAGCGATCGCTGTCTGCAGGACGCGGGTTGGAATCCCCGCTGGATCGTGGCGATAGACGCCGACGAGACCCATTGGCGCTTCGAGGCGGCGATTCCCTGGAGTGAATTGACGCCACTGCTCCCCGGTCCGGACACCGCGTGGGCGCTGGGATGCGTTCGGACGATTCCCGCCGTGGGGGTCGCCAGTTGGTGCCACCCGGCGACCCCCACGCCCCGGCCGGAATGTTTTGGACTGTTGCGGTTTGAGTGAACAAGGCGGAAGTCCAGTTTTTTGGAAAATGTAGTCCGCATTTTCAAAATGCGCGGCCCGCTGTGCGAACTTCGTCACTCGACGCACTCGGGGCCGGCGCAATCTCCCTATCGAGCCGTCCGTCACGAAATGAATTGGACGCCGTCGGGGCTTCGCCTCTTCGCCGCGTCTCTCGCCATTCCGCCCCCCCCACGTCGTGTGTTCTTGACAGGATCTCACCGCATAGGCGGTCATGAATTTACCGTACACAATGAGTCTGGTTCCCTCGATTATCTCGTCGCAGCCTTCGATGGGGACAGTTGTGTTCTCGAACTTGGTGCACTTGAGAGCAGTCCGGTGATCGAAAGCAGTTAACGCGAGAGTGCCGACGATCTTCATGTGGCCCATCGCCGGAAAGACCTCGCGGATCAGGTCGACCAGGTGCGGATGCCGTTCGACGTATTCCGCCAACGACGGCCGTTCCTCGTTCCTGGTCACAATGCCGATGTTCATTCGTCACGAGTATTCGGAGGGAACATCGGAGTAAACACCTTGAAAATCCATGGTATCGAGGTTGACTGGCCTTCAATGGTACGCTTGACACGAATGAGCCCCAAAATCGAGCGAGGCACCGATTCGTTCTGGTGTGAGCGCGGCCGGAGCTGTTCTGCATGCCACCTGCCGGAAGTGAAACGAATTTTTTGTCTGACGTCACTTCGAGTCTTTCTGGTTCGGCGTCGCATCCCAGAAGTGAATATTTGCGTTGTCGTCGACGCTGATAATGCGCCGGCCGTCGTCGATGAAGCGAACGGTGCTAACACCCGCGCGATGCTTTTTCAAGGCGAGCATTTCCTGACCCGTCGAGAGATCGAAAAGACGGACCGAATGGTCCATTCCACCGCTGACGAATCGTTCGCCGTCGGGGCTGAAGTCGCCAAAAACCGCAGCTAATGTGTGGCCGTACAAGTCCCTGTATGTCGTACCGTCTGCAAGTCGCACGATTTCAGTCCTTCCGACCCGGGTGCGTTCATCCTTCCCCATCAAGGCGAGCCAGCGGCCGTCGCGGCTGACACATAGGGAGTTCACGTCCAGCCCGTTGAGCGGTCGTTGCATGACCTCAGAACCCTGCTTCACGTCCCAAACACCAAAGTTACCCGCCTTGTCCACCAGAGCCAGGCGCGCACCCGATGCGTCAAATGCCATCAAGTGAGCCGGTGCGCCAACCCGATCGATTATCTGCATCGGTTCTCCAGTGTTCGCAAAGCGAATTCGGATCGGCCCATCGGGTGTCGCGTGGGCGATTTTCTTTTGCTGCGAACTCAAGGCGAATCGCGCGGACTTGTCAACATCAAAGCGCCACCGATGAAGCACTTCGCCTGACGGAACAGCGAGTACTGAGATTTCTCCCCCCTTTGCGCCGAGATACAACAGTTGACTGTCGTCCGTCCATTCATGCCAATCGAAAGGACCCGACACATCGAGGGGTGGAGTCCGCGGATCCCCGGTTGTTGAATCCCAGAACTGCACAGGTCCGCGAATTACGAAGGGCTCCAGTCCCGTGACCGCAACTTTTCCATCCGGACTGACGATGTTGTCTGCCCAAGTGTGAATTCCCGCTGCCAGTTGCAGCTCGCCAGCGACGTCATGGACGTTCCAGTAACGAACGTCTCCATCGGCCCCGCCTGATGCCAGAATCGCGCCGTCGCGGCTGAATGACAAAGCGATGACTGGCCCGACATGCCCCTTCAGGATCGCGCTCGTTTTGCCCGTAACGGTATCGACCAATTCAATCACTCCATCCCAGCCGCCAACAGCCAGTTTCGAACCGTCGCCATTAAACGCCAGTAAAGAGTTATTGACAGTTGAGGTCGGCAGCACTTTCCCCTGGTGTTGCGTGGCAAGATCCCAATAGGTGACTCCTGGTCCCCTGCCTGCCACGGCAATCGATGTGCCATCGGGCGTAAAGCCACAGCAAACCACTTCATGGGGCGGCCGAATCACAGAAATCTCGCGTGCGGATTCGGTTTCAAAAATCTTGATGGATTGCGAATCGGATAGATTGAGGGCGAACTGCTTTCCGTCTGGACTGAAATGCCTCTCGGCCGCTGAAAATGGTGTCAGATTCTGAATCGTTGCACCCCGCCTGCCGGTGCGAGCATTCCAGAAATCGACGATTCCCGAGGGCGTTCTCGACAAATCGTCCGGGGGTCGAAAGTGTCGAGCGACAAATTGATTGTCCCGACTGAATTCCCACCAGCCCCCCGGTTGCTGAGTGGCGTCTTCCAGAACCGTGCGAATTCCCGTCGCAGATCCCAAAATCTGCAGCGTCCCATTGCCGGCAACAATCAACAACAATCTTCGATCATCGCTCTGAGCCACGATTTTTTCGCCCGATTCCAACACGGGAAAATCCGCCGGCAATTCTCGACCTGTTGCCGCGTCCCAGACCTTCCAGTCCAGATCGATGCCGCGAACGTCAATCTCGTTCTGGCGAGTTCCCGCGCGGATCAACCCGCCACTGGTCAATCGTTCGCCATCGTCTGAGAATGCCAGAGATGTCAGCCAACCCCCGCATGCCGATGCGTGCCACTTCGACATCTCCATCTGACGCTTTAAATAGTGCCACTCAAACCCCCGAAGATCGTCGCCGGCATTCTGGGGAATGTGCCGCTGCAATAGTTCGCGGGCGCGCGACAGATTGTTGTCGTCCCACGCCTGGCGCGCCAGAACCATGTCGGCGACATATCCATTCCACCGCAATTGGCGGTTCGCCGTCGTCAGCTCGTCACTCCGCTGTTCGGCCTCGTGCGCCAGTTTCCGATTCTCGTCTGCCGACGTGCGGAAATGGTCGGCCATGATCGCCGCGCCGATCGCGATCGTTGCCAGTAAAGCCCCAACCGCCGCCAACGAGGCCGCCAGCCCCATATTGCGCCGACTCCATCGGGTCAGTCGTTCGAGATAGGAAGGGGGCCGGGCGACAATAGGCTCATCATCGGTAAAATCGCTGCAGATCGTCGGCCAGGGCCTTTGCAGTCTGATACCGATGCCCCGGATCGCGGTCGATCGCTTTGTGGACGATCGTCGCCAGATCGCGGGGGATCTCGGGATTGAGCGTTTCCAAGCGGGCCATGTCGGCGTTCGTCACCCGGTGAATCAGGCGATGACCCTTGTTTTCGTGGAACGCCGGCTTGAGGGCCAACAGTTCGTACAACGACAGTCCGAGCGAATAGACGTCGCCCCGCGGGTCGCTTTTTCCCTCGAACGCTTCCGGGGGCATGTACCGCAGGGTGCCCAGAATGTCTCCCGTGTGGGTGATCTCCTGCTGGTCGTTCGCTTTCGCCAGGCCGAAATCGGTGATCCAGACCGTTCCCCGCAGGTCGAGCAACAGGTTGCTCGGCTTGATATCGCGGTGCAGAATCCCCTGGTCGTGCGCGTATTGAAGGGCGCTCGCGACCTGCACGCCGATCTGAGCAACGCTCTGCCAGTAGGTCGCTTTCCTCACCTTGGCCGAGGAGGAGGAACCGAACTGGCCCGGGAGGACGACCGATCCCGATAAGGATCCCGACAACGATCCCGTCGACGAATCGGTCGAGGCGGGGGCCTTCTCATCAGCGGAACTCTTGACCCCGGGGACGCCCGGCTGAAGTTGCGTGGCGGCGTTGGAGATGCCTCCGCCGATCTCCGGATCGTCTGCACCGATTACCGTTCGTTCGAACGCCCCCTCCATCAACGACCGCGCCATCTCGGCCGCTGCGCCACCACCAGCCGTCCCCTCGTTCGGCGACTCCGGCCCTTCGCGCAGTTGCCGCAGTTCCTTCAGCACCTGATCCAGCCCCAGCCCCTGGATGAACTGCATCACGTAGTACTGCATTCCGTCGTATTCCCCGACGCCGAACACCGGGACGATGTTTGTGTGATGCAGTTTCGCCGCCGCCTTCGCCTCGCGCTCGAACCGGCGTTTTTGTTTGCTGTCGATCAGCAGTTGCTTCGGCAACACCTTGAGCGCCACATGCCGGCCGAGCGAAACCTGTTCGGCCTCGTACACAATCCCCATCCCCCCGCGCCCCGCTTCACGGATGATGCGGTAATCGCCCAGTTGTTTCAGCATCGGCTCAGACGTCCGCGAATCGTCCTGTTGACCCGCCGCCGGGGCCGATTCCTCGATGCCGATATTCTCCATGAGGGCCATCGCCGGGAAGACCTCCCGGATCTGCTCGGCCAGATGCGGATGCCGGTCGACGTACTCCGCCAACGACGGGCGTTCCCCCTTGCGGTACCGCGCAAGGAATTCTTCCGCCAGTTCGAGGACTTCGCCGGAGAATGATTCGGAGTGGGACATTTGTGCTAAAATCCAGGAACGAGCCAAGAACGATTCATCAAGAGTTTTGGGCCAGTGTGCAAATGACGCTGGAGGAGGCGAAGCGATGTTTTCCAGGCGTGCCGGTAGAAGTGCCGTGCGTGCTGGCGGCGTGCAAAAAGTCGTTTCAGATTGTCCGGTAATCGACGAGGACTTCGCCAATGTACGACTCAGCGGCGTTCGCGGAGTTGGGTCTGGAGTCGATTCGCCGATTCTGACAACTGATCGATGCTCAGCTTCGCAAGCACTCCTGCGGCTTCTGTGAATTCTGTGTCAGCAGTTAGATTCGGAGCGAGGCCGTGGTCGCATTCGGTACTCTCGAAGTCGCTGTCAATTTACCCCTACGGGGTAGACGCGCATCACGGAATCGATGGCACATGACCGCAAGTTTTGCTTGACCGCTGGTGGTTCGGTTTGTTCGAAGAATTTCACAAACCACGAAATGGAATTTGGACGGGTTCACGGTCTCTACCACCCCCCCTGAAACCCGGGAATTTGCGAGAGCGTGTTCTTGAGCCGTTTAATCGCCCGCAGATATCGGCTGCCCGCTCCCGCTTTCGACAGCCCGACAACCTGCGCGATTTCGTTGAGACTCAATTGTTCGAAGTGCTTGAGCGCGAGAATCTCGCGGTCCAGTGGATCCATGGAATTGAGAGCCTCCTGAACGAAGATGCGAGTCTCGGCCCGAATCGCCTGTTCTGATGGAGAGGTGACGGTTCCCAACAACTGAGCCGCCAGCGACATCGAATTCGCCTCGGGAAGCGCTCCCCGGTACAACGAAATCTCCTGGCCGGCGTCGCGCATTTGGGTTCCCAGATGCCGACGATGGATCTCCAGCAGTTTGGCTCCGGTCAGATTGCGCAACCACAGGTAGAACGAGAGCTGTGGTTCCTGGGCGTATTCCGCAAGTCGACGGGCCGCGTCGAGACTCGCTTCCTGCACCACGTCGGAATCGTCGACCCGGCCTTGAAGCTGGCGATTCATCCGTAGATGGACCATCCGTTTTAACCGCTCGCGAAACCGCGAGAACAATGCGTCGCAGGCTGCCGGATCACCCGACGCGGCCTGTTGGACCAGGGCGGCGAGTTCGGCGGACTGTTCGTCTGTCTGGTCGGCTGGTGATTCGGAAGAAGCGGTGGTCATTTGGCGTGCACGCCGGTCAATGAAGGACTGATACCCTTATAAGTGCGATTCGCCTCAAATCGTCTTCACGAAATCGGTCGAATTGTCATGATTTTCTAAAAGTCAGATGAACGACACATCCGGTGCCCAATTCGATTCGGTGGGTACCGGATCATCCACTTCCGATTCCTGTCGATCGCGGAACACATGCAGAACCCGCGCCCGATCCAGTTCCCGAAACTCTGGTTCCGGGTAGCCCGCCTGGTCGGGAGGAGTCACCTCGCTCGGTTGAATTGTACCGGCATCGACGTCGTGGATAATCACTTTCACGCCGGGAAGACCCAAGAAGTGCCGGTCTTCCGCGCGCACCGTTCCCCCGTGCATGTCATAGATCTCAAAAATCTGCCGAAGCACCCGGACGAATCGGCGGAACGACACCGAGCGCTCGACATAGATCAAATCGATTTCCAAAGCGGTTGTCATCTGCCAGTAATGGAACCGGGCGAGCCGCGGAAAGACCCGATGAAAGGGCCGGCCGATGATTCCGTCGAAGACGGTCGCGTCGCGGTCGGTGAGGTAATCCTCGGCGGCGTCGCTGCGCAACCCCTGCACAAACCAGTGCTGCAAACCGATCAGCAGGCCGGAATTGCTCGGGAGTTTACGCCGGGCGACTCGTTTGAACAGGCGTTCGAAACCGCGCAACAGCTTGCGACGGCAGCGAATCTCCACCGGTCGGCGGACTTCGAACGATGCCGCCGGACTCAACGTCCGTCCCTCGGCCTTTGACATTCTGCCGGGGTGGAAGCGAATTCCCTGCATCGCCAGGCGCAGCGCGTCGATTCCAACGGCAACCGTCCCCCCCAAGGACAGCCAGGCGAGTATCCGGGCGAGAATTCGGGCGGGTTCCAAAACCCTGCCATCGGAGACCATGGGAACGAAGTGCCAGTCACCCACCCCGGGCAATTCATGTGTCCCACCCATCAGCAACACGAGATCAGACAGAAGACAAATGATGGCGGCGGCCTGGAACCAGATGAACAGCCGACCGTCGAAGCAGCCGTGTCTTCCCCGATGCTCCTGCCGCCAGACCAGAACCAGATCGGAACTGGTCAACCAGAGTCCCGCAGAAACCACCGCCAGAATCAACAGCATTCCCGTGAGGGGAATCCATGCGGGAAACAGCGCCCCGGCCGCCAGCAGTGCCGCACTGCAGGTCGCCATCGCCAGAACCTCACGACGGACGGGCCGCCTCCCCTGGCCGTCGAATGATGTGACTGCCTGGTCGTGAATCTCGGCCCAAACCAGAAACAGCAGCACGGTCATAAGGAACAACGACGTTCCCAGCACCAGTGTCCAGGGAAGCAGATAGGCGAGGTAGAATCGCGAGACCAGCCAGGCCCGAGTTCCTGCGGGGATTCCGACGGCAGCGACGGGAATCGCCACAGTGAGGGCGGCGATGGCCAGCGCGATCCGCTTCCAGATCGCCGGCAGAGCGCGGCGAATCGGCGGAGCCCGCCGCAAGTCGACCCCCCAGTCGAGCGACAACAACCGACGCCACGATTTCTTCTCGGGAAACAGACCGACGACCGCCGCGACGACGCTCAGCGGGCGGGCATGGTGAACAACGACGGTCGCCGTCAGCCACGCGAGCAGCGTCAGCCCCGCTCCCAGATCGAACCATTCGGAATCGAACCGCCGTCCGAGCGATTCGACCGACGACAGCAGCCCGATCCAGGAACTCCAGACGACCAGTTCGGCGGCGGTGAGTCGGCGCAATCCCCCCAGAATCTGGCGCGACCAGCGATGCAGAATTCGAGATTGGCTCATGCCGACATCCGACAACACAACCTGCGGGGGAACTCCAACCAAACCGAATCAGGCCACTTCAACCCACAACGCGATCTGCGTGGCCGCGTTCAACGGCATCTCCGCGACACCAATCGCGTTTCGCACATGCTTGCCCGGCTCGCCAAACAACTGCACCAGCAGCTCCGAAGCTCCGTTCAGAACCTGCGGCTGATTTTGAAAACCAGGTGCGGAATGAACGAACCCTTCCAGTCTGATGACGCGGGTGATCTTGTCGAGACTCCCAACGATCGTCTTGATCTGGGCAAGCGCGTTGAGAATACAGATTTGGGCGGCGTCGCGCCCCTCGGCCTCGTGCAGGTCGGCCCCGAGTTTTCCCGCGAAGGCGATTTCACGTCCCACAAAGGGAAGTTGGCCACTGGTGATCACCAGGTTCCCCGTCCGCGTGACGGGAACGTAAAACCCAACCGGCGGAGGGGCGACGGGAAGCTCAAGACCAAGGTCTCGCAGTTTCTGTTCGATAAGGCTCATGAGGTGCGACAGATCGTTGGGACGGGAATGGAATCAACCAGGTGACTGGGCCGACGCTGGCGACGCGGCGGTCACGGAATAGTGTCGGGCGGTCTCCGGGCTGGCTTTGGGAAAATCGCGGCGGAAATGGGTTCCGCGACTTTCCCTGCGGGCCAACGCGCCGGCGATCATGAGGCGGGCGACCAGCAACATGTTCTGCAATTCCCAGCCGCGCGGCTCGCTGAATTCTTTCGTGGCGACATACTTGCTCCAGAACTCAACCTGTTTCTGGGCCGCCTCCATGCCGGCCAAGTCGCGCTGAATTCCCACATTGCGCCACATTTCCGACCCCAGCGAATTCCGCAAATCGGTCAGATCGAGTTCGTCGTCTTTGGGGCCGGTGTGTGACCAGTCGCTTTCCAGGGGGACTGCGGAAAACTCGTCGCGGGTCGCGCTGGCGTGTGCCGCGGCGTTCATACCGGCCCGCCGTCCGAAGACCAGCCCTTCGAGCAGACTGTTGGAGGCGAGGCGATTGGCACCGTGCAGGCCGCTCGACGTGACTTCACCAGCGGCCCACAGTCCGGGGAGCGAAGTGCGGGCGTCGGCATCGGTCGTGCAGCCCCCAATCATGTAGTGCGCCCCGGGACGCACCGGGATGAGGTCGCGCGTGATGTCGAGACCGAACTCTTTGCAGACCTTGCCGATATGGGGGAAGCGTTCGCGAACCAGGTCGACGGGCAAGTGCGACAGATCGAGATAGACGCAGGGGTGGCGGGTCTTCTCCATTTGTAACACGATGGCGTGACTGACTTCGTCGCGCGGGGCGAGTTCCAACTGCGGCGAATAGTCTCCCATGAAACGGTACCCGGTGCAGTCGCGAAGAAACGCCCCTTCACCCCGCACCGCTTCGGAAATCAGGTGGCGGGAACTGCCGGCGATATACAGCACCGTGGGATGGAACTGCATAAATTCCATGTCGCGCATCTCGGCCCCCGCGCGGAAGGCGACGGCGTGTCCATCGGCGGTCGCGATGGTCGGGTTCGTTGTTTCCCGGTAAATCTGGCCGGCACCACCCGTAGCCAGAATCGTCTGTTTCGCCCAGACCAGGGTCTTGCCATGTTCGCGATTCCACACAATCGCGCCGCGACACCGCCCTTCGTGGGTCAGCAGATCGATGATGAAGGTCTTTTCCCAGATGGCCGCGTTGGGCAAGCCCCGCGCCTGGGCGATGAGCGCCCGCATCACCTCTTTTCCCGTGGCGTCCTGCAAGGCGTGGGCGACCCGGCGATGACTGTGCCCCCCCTCTTTCGTCAGCGCGATCTCACCATTTTCGATGTCGAAGACTGCCCCCCAGTCAATCAACTCCTGGATCCGCTCGGGAGCCTCCCGGACCACCATCTCGACAATGCTCTCGTTGCACAGCCCTTTTCCCGCCGCCATGGTGTCGGCGACGTGGTTCTGAAATTCGTCGACCGGGTCGAGAACCCCCGCGATCCCCCCTTGGGCGTAGGCGCTGTTCGACTGGTTCATCTGGTCTTTGCTGACCACGATCTGCTCAAGGTCCCCCGGGATCTCCAGCGCGGCGCGCAGGCCAGCGATCCCGCTGCCGATAATCAGCACGTCGGTGAACGCATGGGCGATACGCTTTGGGTGGAACCGGATCAGATATCGATGAATCGGTGGCAGCGAGAGGTCGGGCAACGCGGTTCTCTTCGGGGAAATCGGCACCGGGGTTTGGGACAACCGGACGCCCCCAATCATAGTCGAATGACCAGTTCGTCGCATCGTCGTGGCCGTTGTTTTCGATCCTGGAGGTTGGCGATTTTCGAAAAATGGACGAACTCGGCGGTATTCCCCTCCCGACGCCATTACAATGCCGGTGCGCTCTTGTGTCGTGAAACCATCGCCGTCGAACTCAGGAGACTCTTCATGCGGATCTGGCCGGGTCAACCCTATCCACTCGGGGCGACCTGGGATGGAACGGGGGTCAATTTCGCCGTCTTTTCCGAGGTGGGCCAGCGTGTGGAGTTGTGCCTGTTCGAAGACAAGCACGCCACCCGAGAAGCGTTTCGGTTTAATCTGCCCGAAAAGACCTACAACGTGTTTCACGGCTATTTTCCCGATGTCAAACCGGGAACGTTGTATGGCTACCGGGTGCATGGCCCCTACGAACCGACCAAGGGACTACGGTTCAATCCCAATAAGCTGCTGTTCGATCCCTACGCCCGCGCGGTCGGGCGCAACCTGAAATGGGACGACTCGCTGTTCGGATACACCTCGGGACATCCCCAAAAGGACTTGTCCTTCGACATTCGCGACTCGGCCCCGTACGCGCCTCTGGCGCAGATCGTCGATACGGCGTTCACCTGGGGAGATGATCGCCCGCCGCGGATCCCGTGGGAGCAGACGATCATCTACGAATTGCACGTCAAGGGATTCACCAAACTGATGTCGGGAATTCCCGAGCGGCTCCGCGGAACTTATGCCGGACTGGCGAGCGAAGCTTCTGTCGAGCATTTGAAATCGCTGGGGATCACCGCTGTCGAGTTGCTGCCCATTCATTTCCACATCGATGAAGAATTCCTGGAACGCCAGGGACGGGTGAACTACTGGGGCTACAACACCCTCGGTTTTTTCGCCCCCGAGCCACGGTACTGCGCGACGCATGATCCCGAACTGATGGTCCAGGAATTCAAGTCGATGGTCCGCACGCTGCACGCGGCGGGGATCGAAGTGATTCTGGATGTGGTCTACAATCACACCGCTGAGGGAAACCAGAACGGGCCCACGCTCTGCTGGCGGGGACTCGACAACACGTCGTACTACCATCTGCAGGCCGATCGACGGCTGTATATGGACTTCACCGGTTGCGGCAACACCCCGTGGATGCGGCATCCCCGTGTGTTGCAGTTGATTATGGATAGCCTGCGGTACTGGGTGACGGAAATGCACGTCGACGGCTTCCGTTTCGATCTGGCAGCGACGCTGGCGCGGCAATTCGGCGATGTCGACCAGATGAGTGGGTTTTTTAACGTCATTCACCAGGATCCGATTCTGTCCCAGGTGAAGTTGATCGCCGAGCCGTGGGACGTGGGGTACGGCGGCTATCAAGTGGGCCGGTTCCCGGTGATCTGGACGGAATGGAATGGACGCTACCGCGACTGCGTGCGACGATATTGGAAAGGGGACGGGGGAACGGTGGCGGAACTTGCCACGCGGCTCGCGGGAAGTTCCGACCTGTATCAGGACGATGGCCGGCGCCCATCAGCCAGCGTCAATTTTGTCACGTGCCACGATGGGTTCACGTTGCGGGATCTCGTGAGCTACAACGAAAAGCACAACGAAGCCAACGGCGAAGCGAATCAGGACGGCACCGACGACAACGCGAGTTGGAATTGCGGCGACGAGGGAATCACCAATGATCCCGAAATCCTGGCGCTCCGCCGGCGTCAGATGCGGAATTTTCTGGCGACAATGCTCGTGTCGCAGGGGGTGCCGATGTTGCTGGCAGGAGACGAACTGTCGCACACGGCGCAGGGGAATAACAACTGCTACTCACAGGACAACTTCTTGAGTTGGCTCGATTGGGATCTGGACTCCGAGCGGGTGCTTTTTTTGAATTTTGTCCGACGGCTGATTGAGATCCGCAAGCAGCAGCCCGCGCTGTCTCGCCGGCATTTCTTGCGCGGCACAATTCGCGGAGGAGACAACGAGGTCTTCTGGCTTGACTGCACCGGCGAGGAGATGAGCGATGCCGACTGGAACGCCGGCTACGTGAAAATCATCGGGATGCTGTTGCTGGGACATTGCAGCCAGATCGACGAATACGGCGCGTGCGTTCTGGGAGACCATTTGCTGGTGCTGTTCAACGCGCACTGGGAGGATGCCCCGTTCCATCTGCCAGCCGCCATGCGGCAGGTGCGCGGGATCGAACGACTGTTCGACACCTACGACGGCAACTGCGAGATCACGCCGTACGATCCCAAGGATCCCTACCTGCTGCGGGCACGCAGCGTCGCGCTGTTCCGCAAGCGGATCGGCGGAGATGATCCCGCCAATCGATTTGGCTAAGAACCTGTCCAAAATCAATTTCGTGGTTTGCAATCCGCACGCGGAGCCGTGAATCCAACAGCTTGACGCCGACGTTTCATATTCCGTCGGGTTGAGTATCGTCTCAAGGAAGATCAACAAATGACCGCATTACCTCCACTGCGGCGCAGCCGCCGGTCGCATCCCGTTGGATGCAATAAAGTAGCCGGGGGTCGCAGCGCAGCGGAGACCCCCGGATAGCCTAAGGAATTGTGTGCATCCCGGAGGGATGACAGAAGCGTGGTTGCCGTGTGAGAATCTCGCATGGATTTCCGCGTTTCGCAGCATACGAAAAAATTGCTCTCGCGCCTAACTGACAGCGGGAAATAGAGATTCGTGACCGAAATGGCCGAACGCGATTCTGGCATCCCTCCGGGATGCTGTTCTTGCCACGCCACTTCCCCGGGGTCTGCGCTTCGCTCCGACCCCCGGCTACTTTCTGGCATCCCATTCGGGATGCGACGGCGACTGCGCCGCGATAGACCCTACAAACGACGGATTTGATCTTCTACCGGTCCTCAGTCCAGGTCAGCCCGCTTCCGCATGCGCCGCCGACTGGTTCAGCTTATTGTACAGCGTTTTGAGCGCGATCCCCAGTTCCTGCGCGGTCTTGGGTTTGTCACCGCCATTGCGTTCCAGCGATTCGAGTATCGCCTCCATTTCGATTTCACGCAGTGACTTGGGGCGGTCGGAAACCGGCTTCCCCTCGGCCAGGGGAAGCACAGCGGCCGCTGCCATGGGGCGACGTCGCACCCGTGACAACACGCTCACGGGCAAATCTTCACGCCGCAAGATCTTGCCGTCCGACAGGATGATCGCGTGTTCCAGCGCGTTGGCCAGTTCGCGGACGTTGCCGTTCCAGTCGTGCTGGTCCAACACCATCAGCAGATCGGGCGATAGCATTCCTTCCGGAACGGTCGCCCGCTTGAGATGACGGGAGACCAGCGCCCGAGCGAGATCGGGAATGTCGGATTTCCGTTCGCGGAGCGATGGAAGGGGAATCTCAAACGTGTTCACGCGGAAGAACAGATCTTCGCGGAACGCGCCGCTTTCGACCATTTCGAGCAAGTTGCGATTCGTGGCGCAGACCACCCGCACGTCGACATGGAACGACTCGTTTTCGCCCAGCCGACGCATCTCACCCGATTCCAGCACGCGGAGCAGTTTCACCTGCATCATACGGTCGAGCTCACCCAGCTCGTCCAGGAACAGGGTTCCTCCGTTGGCGACTTCAATCAGCCCCTTGCGATTCGTGTCGGCTCCGGTGAACGCCCCTTTGCGGTGTCCGAACAACTCGCTTTCAACAAGGTTTTCGGGAAGCGCGCCGCAGTTGACTGCGACGAACGGCATATGCGCCCGTCGACTCAACTCATGCACACGCCGGGCGGCGAGTTCCTTGCCGGTACCGGTCTCGCCCAGGATCAAAACGTTGGAATCGGTGGGTGCGATCTTCTCGATCAGATGCTGCACCCGCAGCATGGGGGCGCTGGAGCCGACGATGTTCGACCCCTCGACAGCCTTCAGTCGGCTTTCGAGTGCGATCGCTTTGTTCTTCAACGCCCGTTTCTCGGCGACCCGATTGAGGACGCCGGAAATCACCGCCAGTTTGGTCGGCTTGGTCAAAAAGTCATAGGCACCGCGGCGGAGCGCCTGGATGGCGTCTTCCATGTTGCCGTGCCCGGTGCTGATGATCACATCCGTGTCGGGGGAAACAACTTTCAGATGCTCGATGACGTCCCAGCCGGTGAGACCGGGCATCCGCAGGTCGACAATGGCGGCGTCGAACGAGTGCTTTTCGGCGGCTGCGATGGCCGACTTTCCATCCTCGCAAATGATGGCGTCGTGCCCCATGCGCTGGAGTTCGATCTTCATCACTTCGCGGATTGGGGCTTCGTCGTCAACGAAGAGAATCCGCAGCTTATTGAGTGCAGCCTGAGTCAACCGGCAACCTCCGTGTTTCGTAGCGGTGCGCGTCCTGCGCCCGGTCCCGCGGGAGTTCGCCCGGAATCGGGCGGTCGTCTCGCGGGGCGGGGAGAATAGCAACACCGGTCCGCGAGGTAAACAGCGACTTTTCCGCAAAAATTCGAGTTTTGGCCAACTCGGACCGCGCCGACCACCGGTTCGAAATGAGCGGTCGAACCGGGCGGATTACGTGGAACCGCTCGCCAGTTCGGGGATCGCGTCCCCCTGGCTGACAATTGGAATTGGCCGGCCGGCGAAATTGGGAATCGAAGTGTTCCGATAGTCGATCTGAAGGTGGCGATACAACGTCGCCAGAAAATCCCCCGGCCCCACGCGACGCTCGATCGGGTCTTCTCCCCGCGCGTCGGTCGCGCCGATCACCTTTCCTGTTCGAATTCCGCCTCCCGCGAACAGCATCGTATTTGCGCGCGGCCAGTGATCGCGCCCGGGCTGCACAACCCCCGCGTCGCGACTCGCCACTCCACCACCGCTCGACGCGACGTTCGAGATTCTGGGAGTCCTTCCGAATTCTCCCGTCACCACCACCAGCACCCGCCGATCGAGTCCCCGGGCATAGACGTCTTCGATCAACGCCGACACCGCCTGATCAAACGTCGGCATCCGGAACTGGTACGCTTCGAAAATGTGCTGATTGACGGCATGGTCGTCCCAATTCTGCACCCGGCCACACAGGGGACCGTCAAATTCCGTGGCGACAACATCCACTCCCGCCTCGACCAGCCGTCGGGCCAGAAGACACTGCTGGCCCCAGGCGTTTCTGCCGTAGCGATCCCGCAAGCGATCGTCCTCTCGTGACAAATCGAATGCCGCCTGGGCCGCGGGACTGGTGAGCAATCCCAGCGCCTGCCGCTGAAACCCGTCGACCGCGTCCATCGTTCCCGACAGATCCAGCCCCCGGCGAATTCGATCCAGTCCCGCCTGGAGCGCGACCCGTCTTCGCAAACCCGGTTCTTCGTCGCTCTTCAAGCCGATATTCGGAATCTGAAACTGAGGAGAACTGGGGTCACCAAAGACTTTGAACGGGTCGTACGACGACCCCAGGTATCCCGGGCCGGCGATCTGAAAATTGTCGTAATTGTCAATCGGATTGACCGCGACATAATTGGGAATCGCCCGCGTGGGATCGCGGCGCAAATGGCTGACAACGGTCATCCAGTCGGGAAATACCGGATGCAGCTTGTCTTGAGCATCGGGGTCTCCCCCCAGGATCTGCAACGAACCGGACGGATGCCCGCCGCCAGTGTGCGCGACCGATCGGAGCAACGCGTACTTGTCGGCACACTGCGACAATTTGGGAAGCAATTCGCCAACCCGGATACCCGGGACGTTGGTATCAATGACACCGAACGGACCGCGAAACTCGGCCGGCGCCTCGGGTTTGGTGTCAAAGGTCTCGAGGTGACTCTGGCCGCCGCGCAGCCAGACCAGAATGACCGCGGTCCGTTCCTTGGGATTCGGATTGGCGGCCTGCGCCTGGCAGCGCAGGACATCGGCCAGACTCAACAGGCTAAACCCCGTCAAACCCGCACGCAACACCTCGCGGCGGGGAAATCGGAACGGGACAGGTCGGGACTGCGGGTCGGGCATGGGAAGACGATCTGAAACGGAGAAATCTGAAGACACTTTCGCTCTGTATTGTACACACGTCACCCCAACAGTATCCGCATCGCGTCGGTCAACTGATCATCGACCGACGGATCGCAAAACGCCACGCTGACTTCGTAGCCACCGAACGGATACTCCTCCTTGATCGGAAGGTACCACGGGCCGCCGTCACCGTACGCGGCTGTCGCGACGAATTTGTTGGGGGCGAATTTCTGCGCCCGCAGTTGGTACTCGACAAAACACTCGGCGGGAAGATGCAACAGAGCCACGTCGCCGAGCGTCAGGGAACTCAAAATGATCGGTTGCTTCGCCTGCACCCGGCGGATCCAGCTCAGGGTGTACGCCGGCCGATTGCGACTGACCACCGCCCCCTGCTTGTTCGCGATCTCCTGTTCGATTTTCGCCGCGTCAAACGTGGCGCGGGGAACGGGCAGCACCTCGACGGTCCGCCAAGTGAGCTTGCTCAGCGGTTTTGGTTTCAACTCTTTCTCCGATGCGACAATCCCGTCGTAGACCCGACCACTGAGCAGTGGGCGAGCCGCTTTTGACCCATCGTTGTACTTGCCCGCCGCGACATTACCCGAGCAGCCGGTGAAATAGATGTGCAGACAGTCGGGTTCCTCCGCCTGGCGACGCTTTCGCGCCAAGCCGCAAAAGTCGCTGCTGACCCGTCCGTCGGCGTAGTAGCTCATGGGATGCGTCGCGTAATAGTGACAGGCGACGACCTTTTTTCCTCCCTGGTAGTAGGCCACGGTTTTGAGCCAGGGGTCGATCAGCCCCTCGGGTAGCGCGATCAGCGCCTCGTCTTTGCAGGCGCTCCCGCGCATTGATTTGATGTTTCCCTTGTCATCGCGCGAAACGCGGCGATTGCTCGCCACTTTTTCGACTTGCCCCTGTCCTGTGGCGATGTGCGTGAGAGGCTCCGCCTTCTTCACCGCCTCTGCCGTCGCGGTTCGCCCTCGTTCCAGGCATTTCCGGAAGAACTCCAGATCGAGAATGTGGGGCAGGTCTCCCTGAGCCCCCACCATCCGCTCGGCCTCCACACAAGCCATAGGAGCATTGTGCTGATGGACACAATGCACCGCGACACGGTCCGGCGTGGTTCCCGCCCCATCGGCCAATGCGGTTCGCCATTCCAGATGGGCGGCGTTCAACAGCCCGGTCCAATCCACCGCGCAGATGACAATCGGCTTTCCCGCACCGAGGATCACAAAACCGAGCGCCTCAAGTTCGTCATCGACAACCGCGACATGCGGAATCCAACCGCCACAGCACGAGTGCCCCACTGGCGGTGTCACATCGAAGCGAAACGGCGCGATGGAAATTCCCTCGGCCGACGTTTGTTCCGAACGGGCTTCCCCCAGAACAAATCCAAACGCGGGAAGGGACGCCGACAGCGCTGCGGTCAGAAAATCGCGACGGTCGAGTGGCATGGTGGTGAGTTTTTCGTAGGAAGGAAGGAATGGGGGGCCACAAGTGGCAGCACACGCGAATCGCGCCGCGTTCTTTTCGCAGAGCCGCGCCCGTCAGGAAGCGGTGGTCACTGTGCGCTTCCTGACAGGCGCGGCTCTGTTGTCGTTTCCGCAGCGCGAGTTGTCTCTCCGACTCGACGCCATTCAGCCGAACAGTCGTTCCAGCGGCTCTCCCGTTTCAAGCAGCGGAACCGGGCGATTCTGGGCGTCGAGGATTCGGGTCGCGGGGTCGATCCCCAGCGCGTAAAAGACCGTGGCAGCCATGTCTTCAGGAGAAACCGGATTGTCGGCGGGATAGGCGGCGTCTTTGTCCGACCGCCCCCAGACCGCCCCACCACGGATCCCCGCCCCGGCCAACAGTGCCGGAAAACAGTAACTCCAGTGATCGCGGCCCCAGTTCGCCTTGCCTTGCGGCGTACGACCCATTTCGCCGAGACAGACCACCAGTGTCTCATCGAGCAGTCCGCGTTCTTCGAGATCGACGAGAAGCGTCGACAGAGTCTGGTCGAGGCCGGGCAACATGTACTTATCGGCATCGGCGTTGGTCAAATGGCTGTCCCAACTGTAGCCGTCAGGGGCGTCCCACAGCAGAGTGACAAACCGGGCTCCCGCTTCGAGCATCCGCCGCGCGACGACCGCCGACTGCCCGAACAGATGCCGGCCATAACGATCGCGCATCGCGTCGGGTTCGCGACGCAAATCGAGCGCGTTGCGGAGTTTTTCCGAGGTGGCCAGCGTGAAGGCGCGGTCGCGGGTGCGATCGAACGAGGTGAGTTTGACCCCTTGATCGAATAGCCGTCGCTGGTCGTCGAGCTGGTCCAATAGACCCCGGCGATCATTGAGACGATCGAGCGTCAGTTCAGGAACTCCGTCGAGTTCCTTCAATCGAAACTGCAGGTCCTCGTCGGTGCAGTCGCGAAAATACGGATTGTCGTTCGGGTTCCGTTTGCGGATTCCCGTCGCCAGAGCGTTGTACTGCCTCCCCAGCCATCCCGCGTATTGACCCAGCCGATCGTAGCCCTGGATGTGCCCGAGGTTGTTCGGCAGATAAACATAACTGGGGACGTCGCGACGATCACCTCCCGGCGCTCTCGAGTCGAGGTATTCGACGACCGAACCCATCGCAGGCCAGTCTTTGTCCGTCGCGTCGACACCGGCCGCCCCGCGGGGCACGATTGGCATCGGTCGGCCGGTCTGAATGTAATGGCAGGCGTTGTGGTCGTTCTGTTTATGGTTCACCGTTCGGACGACGGCGAACTTGTCGGAAATCTGCGCCAGTCGGGAGAGTTTTTCGCTGATCAACAAGCCCGGCGTGCGCGACGCGATTGGCTGGTACGGCCCACGAATTCCCGTCGCCGCCGCCGGTTTCAGATCGAACGTCTCCAACTGACTGGGGCCGCCAAACAGGAAGACGAACAATACCGACTTCGCCCGCGCGATCAGGTCCGACGATACCTCCTCGGCGGAGAGGAGTCGGGGAAGGGACAAGCCAAACAACCCGGTCCCCGCGACTTGCAACACGTCACGGCGAGTCACACCGCCGCACACGCGTGGTGGCGATCCCAAAATCCGCAACATGTCGAATGATCCTCGTTCGGGACGCGGTCGGTCGGCGACACAGGCCGAGGTAGGCAACAGGCAATGTCGATATCAAGTTATCGGCGGATTGGGTCCAGGGCAAGAGGGGCGCGATGATTCTCGTTAGTAAGTGTCCGCTTCTTCGGAGGCGCTCCCTATCTGGAGTGCCGGGGATGAATCCCCGATTTTCGTTCTCCCGAAGTCCATCGGGCGGCGGGCAAGATTGCCATGCGACCTTAAACTTTCGGTTTCCCGGGGGATGATTTTTGGACAGGATGAAGAGGATGAAAGGGATTGACAGGATGAATTCGGGAAAAACGAGGACTGCATCCCGAGCGATTCGCCCTGGGCGCGATGAGCTTACTGCGGGTCTCGCTGACCGTCCGAGCGATCGTGTGCGACCTCCCGTCGGTGGGCGTCCGTCCGGGCGAGCGCGGAATCAGATTGATTGGATCTCAATTTCATGGAACAGAGAAACAACGCGTGATCCCACGAGTCGGGCGGGGAGCAACTGACTCGCGTTGTCAGCCGCCGCCGCCATTCCCAAACGGACGGCATCGACCACGTCCCAACCCGCCGACAGACCCCAGGCGATTCCCGCTGCCAGGCAATCGCCGCAACCAATCGGATTGACGACTTCGACGTGTGGGGGCTGAAGCAAAAAGAGCTGATCCACCGACGAAACCCACACCGGTTTCGCTCCCTGCGTGACAACCACCCACACGGCTCCCCGCGTGTGGCATTGCCGCAACGCGTCGCGGAGGGCGACATCGGTCGTTAACGGGTTCCCCAAGGTTCGTCCCAGTTCCTCACGGTTCGGCTTGATGACAAACGGTCTTGAGGACAACGCCGCCAGCAGGGGCGGACCCTGGGCGTCGATGATGACGCGGGCCGGTGTGTCACGCATTAAGTGGGCGTAGAGTTCGGTTGGCGTGCCGGGGGGAAAAGAGCCCGCGAGAACCACCACCGAGGCGTTCACGATTTCGTCTCGAAACGCGCTTTCGAACCGATCGAGTTCAATTGGCGTGATCGCCCGGGCGTTTTCCACGATTTCGGTCGTATGCTTGGTCGCGGCGTCCAGCAGCGTGGTGCAGACGCGCGTCCCCGCCGCCGACTCGATCCAATGCGCGGGGACACCCAAAGTTTCGAACTCCCGCCGAATCTCGTCGCCTGCGGTGCCACCCACCAGCGCCAGAGTTTGCGCGGCGCATCCAAACCGGTCCACATGGTGTTCGATCGGCGAGCCGGCCCCGGACACCCCTTGATGGAGTCGTGGCAGGTTTGCCAATGCGAACGACGCACGTTCCAGATGTGCCAGCGCCACCCCCACATTCAGCACCTTTCCCGACGCGCACCAGTGCGCGGCGCGAGCCCGGTTCACTTCCCCCACGCGCAGGGAATCGAGCAGCACAATCTGCTGCCACGCGGGCGATAAACCGGCTACCAGGATCATGAGTGATCGTTGCGTTCCAATGTTGGATTTTTCGTGAACCGAGCGATTCGCTGCCATTGCAGGAATCGTTGCAGAAAGCGCGGGAACAGTGAGTCAGACTTCACAGAACCGCTGGAGTCAAGCGAGTGAGCGTGACGAGTCCGACCAGTCGCAAAATTCGTGTCAATGCCCCAGTTCAACGAGGTGTTCTGCGAATCGTCGAGTGCGTTCCCGATCGCCAGGCAATCCCATGACCTCAGTTTCAAGCTGCCAGAGACGATCAAACACCGTCTCCACCGAATCCGTACGTTGCAACAGCAAACAGATCCCGGGCACGTAGGAGTCGTATTCATCTTGAACTTCGGGAATCCTCTGTATTCCAATCGGATCCCAGTCCTGGAGCAATAATTCACGAACACGGCCGAAGAGGTCCCGAGTGTTGTGTTCCATGGACTTGAACCCGGGAGAGCGGCTATCGTTCCCGCGCCAACTCAAGGAACTTGCCGTATCGCGCGGTCATCTCGGTGAGACTGTCGTGTCCGAATTTCTCGCAAAACGCCTGCGCCACGGTGAATGCCACGACGCTTTCGACGATGACACTGCACGCCGCGAGGGCGCAAACATCGCTCCGCTCGTAGGCGGCGGTTTCAGATTCCTTGGTGTCGAGGTTGATCGACGCCAACGGTTTGCGCAGTGTGCTGATCGGCTTCATCGCCGCCCGCACAACCAAAGGCTGCCCGTTAGTCATCCCGGCTTCCAGCCCCCCCGCGTTGTTCGTCTTGCGGACGTAGCCCAGCGTCGGCTCATTCACACGAGCGGGATCAAACGCGATCTCGTCGTGGACCTGCGAACCGGGCCGGCGGGACGCCTCAAACCCCAGGCCAATCTCGACCCCTTTGATCGCCTGCACGCTCATCACCGCCTGCGCGAGCAAGCCGTCGAGTTTCTGGTCCCATTGGGCGTGGCTTCCCAGTCCGAAAGGGAGTCCGATGACGCGGACTTCGACCAGCCCACCGAGAGTATCGCCGGCGGCAGTCGCCTCGTCGATACGGGTCACCAGCCGGGGATCGACCTCGGGGTTCAAGGTGTACAGGGGGCTGGCATCCCGCAGCGCCTTGAGCGCCGTGACTTCACCCGGCTGGGGCGGGGCGGCAATCTGCTCCAACTGGACGACATAGCCAAACACCGTGATGCCGAATTGCCCCAGCAACTGCTGCGTTAGCGCGCCGGCCGCGACCCGGACCGCAGTTTCACGGGCGCTGGCCCGTTCGAGTATGCCGCGAATCGAACCGAGGTATTTGATTGCTCCGGTCAAGTCGCCGTGCCCCGGGCGCGGTCGCTCGAGTTCCTTCAACCGTTCGAGTTTGCTGTCGCGATTCGAGACCGACAGCGCGAGTGGACTGCCAATGGTCTTTCCCTGCCAGATGCCCGAGAGAATTTCGACTGTGTCAACTTCCAGCTTCTGCCGGCCGCCACGACCATACCCCCCCTGCCGGCGTTGCAGCTCGACATCGATCGCCGCCGTGTCGACGGTCAACCCGGCGGGAAACCCGTCCACCAGCGCCAGCAGCGCCTTGCCATGCGATTCACCAGCCGTCAACAGTCGCAACATGATCCTCGGAAACCAAGAGGGGGAAATCGAATCGCCCGCAGTCGTGTCGGCTCAGCGTTTGGGGCGATACATGTGGGTCGCCTGTCCGATGATCGCCTCGGCGGCTTCCATCAGCGTTTCGGAAAGGGTCGGATGCGGGTGGATGCTGTCGGCGAGTTCCCGCGCGACGGCGGCGGTTTCGACCGCGATCACCCCTTCCGAGATCAACTCCCCCGCTCCCGCCCCGACAATTCCAACCCCCAGAATGCGGTCGGTCTTCGCGTCGCAGATCAATTTGGTCAACCCTTCAGTTCGCCCCAGGGACTGCGCCCTGCCCGAGGCGGCCCACGGGAAGCGAACGACCTTCACTTCGCGATTCTCGGCTTTCGCCTGTGCTTCGGTGATTCCGCACCACGCGAGTTCGGGATCGGTGAAGACGACCGCCGGGATGGCAACCGCGTCGAACGCCGCCGGCTCTCCCGCCAACACTTCCGCGACGACTTTAGCCTCGCGGGTCGCTTTATGCGCCAGCATCGGTTCCCCCGCCACGTCGCCAATCGCGTAAATCGTTGGCTCGGCGGTCCGTCGTTTGGCGTCGACCACGACGAACCCCTTGGCGTCGACTTGCGCCCGGGTCGTTTCCAATCCCAGGTTGGCGCTGTTGGGCCGTCGACCGATCGAAATCAAGACGCGATCAAACGGCTCGGCGACGGTCGTACCATCGGGACCGGTCAGCCGGGCGACGATTCCCGCAGGCGTCGCTTCCAGTCCCGCGACCTTCGTTTCGAGGCGAATGGATTCAAACAACCCTTCCAGCCGGCGTTGCAGCGGTCGGACCAGATCGCGATCCGCGCCCGGCAGCAGTCCGGTCAGCATTTCGACCACGACGACTTTCGAACCGAGGCCGGCATAAACCGAACCCATTTCCAGTCCGATATAACCGCCACCGACAACGAGCAGTCGGCCCGGAATGTCGACAAGTTCGAGCGCGCCCGTGGAGTCCATCACGCGGGGGTCGCCCAAGTTGAACGCGGTGGGGACGACCGGACTGGAGCCGGTCGCCAGAATCGCGTGCTTGAACTTCAGACTCCCAGTGCTGCCATCGGGATAATCGAGAGTCAACGACGTCGGCCCGTTGAACCGCGCGCGAGCCTGGACAAACTTGACGCCGCGCCCCTGCTGCAATTGCCCGATGCCACCGACCAGTTTGGCGATGACGTCGTTCTTGAACTTCCGGACCTGGTCGATATCAATCCGTGGCGGGCCAAACGTGACGCCTGCGTGCGCTGCGTCTTTGGCCTCTTGAATCAGCTTCGACAGGTGCAGCAGCGCCTTCGACGGAATGCAGCCCCGGTGCAGACAGACGCCCCCCATCTGGGCGCTCTGGTCGATCAGCGTCACCTGCTTGCCATGATCGGCACAGGCGAACGCGGCGGGATACCCGCCCGGGCCGGCTCCAATAACGACGACTTCGGTTTCTAAGTTGGACATGGGTTGGAGTCGTGAGAAAGAACGAAGAACGAGTTTTTGGTGCCGATTTATCGGCTGAATTCCGGCATCACACTGGAATCTCGCACCGCGAGCCGCCGCCTGCGGGATCCCGGATCACACTTCACTCAGCAACTGGAAGGGATCGGACAGCAGCCCCGAGAGCTTGACGATGAACCGGGCGGCGTCGGCCCCATTGATCACGCGGTGGTCGTAGGAGAGAGACAGCGGCAGCATCAGCCGGACTTCCGGTTTGCCCTCAATGATCACCGACTGCTGGCTCGTTCGCGACATCCCCAGAATGGCAACTTCGGGGTAGTTCACGATCGGGGTGAAATACGTTCCACCAATGCCACCGAGATTGGTGATGGTGAATGTCCCCCCCTGCATGTCGGCGAGGGTGAGTTTGCGCTCGCGGGCGCGATGGGCAAGGTCGCCGATCTCCGCCGCCAATTGCAACACGCTCTTTGTATCGACGTTCCGGATGACAGGGACCATCAGTCCGTTCTCGGTGTCGACCGCCACGCCCACGTGGAAATAGCGTTTCAGCACGATCTCTCCGGTGGAGGGATCATAGCTGGAATTGAAGCGGGGAAAGGACTTGAGCGCGGTGACGATCGCCTTCATCGCCAGGACGGTCATTGTGATTTTGGGACCGCCGTCTTTACCAGAATGCGACTGCGAATACCGTTTGCGGGCCGCTTCGAGATCGGTGACATCCGCAAGTTCGTGCTGGGTGACGTGGGGAATGACCGACCAGGCGAGATTCAGATTCGCGGCCGCCGTCCGCATGATCTTGTTGAGGGGCAGCCGTTCGATGGGACCGAACTGCGAGAAATCCGGCAGTGGGGGAGCGACCACCGGATTCCCCGCCGACTGGGGAGCCGCCGGGGTCTGCTTGAGTATCGACCGGACAAACGCCTGGACATCGTCCTGATTGATGCGACCTCCCGGCCCAGACCCTTTCACCTTGAACAGGTCGACACCGAGCTCCCGCGCGAGTCGGCGGGTGGCGGGGGCGGCCGGCGCGGGGGGGGTTTGCGATCCTTCCGCACCGGTGACCGCAGTCGGAGCGGGGGCGACGGCTGGTGCCAGCGGGGCGGGGACGATGTCGGCCGCCGGTGCGGGGACCGTGGCCGCAGGAGGCTTCGCGGCGACGGGAGGAGCCGCCACAGGCGCGACCGGAGGCGCTTTGGTTGGCGCGGGGGCGGGGGCACCGACCGATTCGAGGGTCAGCAACGGCGTGCCCACCGCGACATTCATCCCCGGTTTCACGTGGATTTCCGTGATCCGTCCGGGCTGCGGACAGGGGAGTTCGAAGACCGCTTTGTCGGTCTCAATCTCCATCACGACCTGCTGGGCTTCAATCACGTCTCCGACGGCGACGCGCAGATTGCCCACGTCGGCTTGTTCGACGTTTTCACCAACCGAAGGGAGTTTGAATTGAAATGACATGGCGTGTGGAGAAACTCGCTGGACGAAATTCGAACGACGAATGAAATTCGAAACTCGAATCGTCGAATTTCGAAACGATGGACTTGGTCCCGACCGTTCGTCGCCGCCACATTGTTGGTGACGGACGACGACGGGCCGGCTTTCGAGACGCGCCTCGCTTCTGTCAGGCGCTCACGGGGTTGATCTTTTCGGGATCGATCCCGAGCGACTGAATGGCCCTCTGAACGAACGGTGCGTCGACGGCACCCCGGCGGTGCAGTTCGCTGATCGCCGCGAACGCGATATGCGCCGCGTCGACCTCAAAGTGCCGACGCAACGCCTCGCGGGTGTCGCTGCGACCGAAACCATCGGTTCCCAGCGTCACCAGGCGTTCGGGAATCCACTTCGCGATCTGTTCGGGAATGAGGTGCATGTAATCGCTGGCGGCGATGAACGGCCCCTTGCGTCCCGCGAACTGCTGTTCCACGTACGACTGTCGCGGCTTTTCGGTGGGATGCAGCAGGTTCCAGCGTTCGATCTCCATCGCTTCCCGACGGAGTTCCTTGTAACTGGTGACGCTCCACACATCGCTGGCGATCTGGAATTCCTGGGCCAGGCGTTCCTGGGCCAGCAGCGTCTGACGCAAAATCGGACCACTTCCCAGGAGCTGCACCCGCAGCTTCGATCCGGGGGCCTCGACCGACTGCAATGGGTACATTCCCTTCAGAATGCCAGCATTCGCGCCCGCCGGCATCGCGGGCATCGGGTACGGTTCATTGTAGAGCGTGATGTAATAGAAGACCGATTCGTCCTCGACATACATCCGTCGCAGGCCGTCCTGAATGATCACCGCGACTTCATACGCGAATGCGGGGTCGTACGCGACCAGATTCGGGACAGTCGCCGCCATCAGATGGCTGTGACCATCCTCGTGCTGCAAGCCTTCGCCGTTGAGCGTGGTACGTCCCGCGGTGGCCCCCAGCAGGAACCCCTTGCAGCGCGAGTCGGCGGCCAGCCAGATGAAGTCACCCACCCGCTGGAAGCCGAACATCGAGTAGTAGATGTAGAACGGCACCATGCTGACGCCCAGGTTGGCGTGGGCCGTGCCGGCGGCGACGAACGACGACATCGCGCCCGCCTCATTGATTCCCTCTTCGAGGATCTGGCCGTCCTTCGCTTCGCGGTAGTACGACAACTGGCCCGCGTCGACCGGTTCGTAGAGTTGTCCGGTGCTGGCGTAAATGCCAAACTGCGAAAAGAACCCTTCCATCCCGAAGGTTCGGGCTTCGTCGGGAATGATCGGAACGATGTTCTTGCCGATCGACTTGTTCTTAAGCAGCGCCATCAGCGCCCGGCCGAACGCGCCGGTGGTCGAGAACTCCCGATCGCCACTTCCCCCCAGCAGTTCCTTGAAAAATTCCAGCGGGGGAATATCGAGCTTGGGGGCCTGGGTGTTCCGCTGGGGCAGGCTGCCACCGAGCGCCTTGCGGCGTTCCAGCAGGTACTCCATCTCGGCACTGTCGGAGGCGGGGCGATAGAACGGAGCCTGAGCGACCTCTTCATCAGAAATCGGGATGCCGAACCGCGAGCGGAATTCCCGCAATTCGTCTTCGTTAATCGTCTTCTGCTGGTGCGAGATGTTCTTCCCTTCACCCGCCTCACCCAGTCCATACCCCTTGATGGTATGTGCCAGGATCACACTGGGGGCACCCACATGTTCGGTCGCCGCCTTGTACGCCGCGTAAACCTTTTCGGGATCGTGCCCGCCGCGTTTGAGCCTGTGAATCTGCTCGTCGGACAGGTGTGCGACCAAGTCGAGCAGTTCGGGATGCTTCCCGAAGAAATGCTGGCGAATGTACGCGCCATCTTCGACCGTGTACTTCTGGAACTGGCCGTCGACCACTTCGCCCATGCGGTGCATCAGCAAGCCGTTGGCGTCGGAAGCGAGCAGCGGATCCCAGTCGGAACCCCAGATCACCTTGAGGACATTCCAGCCCGACCCGCGGAAACCCGCTTCGAGTTCCTGGATAATCTTGCCATTGCCCCGCACCGGCCCATCGAGCCGTTGCAGGTTGCAGTTGATGACGAAAATCAGGTTGTCGAGCTTCTCACGCGTGGCGAGGTTGATGGCCCCCAGGGTCTCCGGCTCATCGACTTCACCGTCACCGACGTAACACCAGACCTTGATCGCCGAGGTGTCGACGATGCCCCGGTTGTGCAGATAGCGCAGGAACCGGGCGTGGTAAATCGACATGATCGGCCCCAGGCCCATCGAAACGGTCGGGAACTGCCAGAAACCCGGGAGCAGCCAAGGGTGCGGATAGGAAGAAAGACCGCCGGTCGGGGCGAGTTCCTGGCGAAAATTCTCGAGATCCTGTTCGGTAAGTCGCCCTTCGACAAAGGCCCGGGCGTAGATTCCAGGGGACGCGTGCCCCTGGAAGTACACCATGTCTCCCGGGCGCTCCGCCGAGGGGGCGTGGTAGAAATGGTTAAAGCCGATTTCGTACAGCGTCGCCGCCGACGCGAACGTCGAGATATGTCCACCGAGTCCTGAATGTTCGCGATTGGCGCGGACTACCATCGCCATCGCGTTCCAGCGGACGATGCTCTTGATCCGCCGTTCGATTTCCCGATTTCCGGGAAACCGCGGCTGTTTGTCACGTGAGATCGTGTTGATGTAGGGCGTGTTCGCGGTGAAGGGAAGCATCACCCCGCGGCGATACGCCTCTTCCTGCAGCAGCACGAGAAGCTGGCGAACGCGGTCGGGCCCTTCCCGATGCAGAACGTCGACCAGTGAGTCGATCCATTCCGCGACTTCCGCGACGTCTCCTTCGGACAAAACGCTCGTGAGGGTGTTGGCAGCCATAAATTGTCTGTGAACGGTGGAATTTGACAATCCGGGCGTCCCGAAAGACGCTCGAACCTACTTCAGGTCGGTGGAATCCATCGGCTGACCGATTGCCGTGTGGCGAGCTTCACCACGGGTCTGGCGACGCCGGGAGCGGAGGATTGTAGAGATCCCTACCCAGCGCGGGGAGGGGGCCTGCATTCCGCGACCCGATCCATGGACCGGAGCAGCTTAACGGTTTCCCCCGGGGATCCGCCACCCCGAAAGGCGGGTGGAATCGAGAATGCCGACAATGCGGACTTTCCGCAGTCGGAAAAACTGTTTACGATGACTGCGCACACCACTCAGATCTTCAGCAGCGAGACGCCGAACATGCCCCTGTATGAAATCGAGACCAACGCCCACATCATGATCGGCTGGGCGGGGAGTCACGAGGAGGCCGAAGCCTTCGCGAAGCAGCACTATCCCGAAGAAGACGTGCTGCGGGTGACCAAGCGCCCACGCGACTTGTGGGTCGTTTCGAAGCGGTTGCTCGGCCTGCAGGATACCGCCCCGCCGTGCGACGTCGCTCGCGAGTGCCTCTCGCGCGCTAAGGGAGACAAGCTGCACGCGATTCGCCTGTACATGCTCGATACCGGCTCCGACCTCCACGAAGCGCAGCGGGCGATCGAGACCAATATGTCGCGCGGTTGGTGACCGTTGTAGTTCGTTTTCGTCCCGATTCCCGTTCTGCGCCTGCCGCCAAAGGCCCCCGTTCCTTGATCGACTATCGGCATTTCCGCAACCCCGACGTTCCCGCGCTGACCGAATTGTGGAATCGAGTCCAATTCGGTACGGGTGCCGCGTCGGAATTCTCGCGCGACGCGTACGATATGCTCGTCCTCGCCGAGCCGTACTTCGATCGCCGGGGGTTGATCGAAGCGTGGGATGGAAAAAAACTGGTGGGATTCTGTCACGCGGGTTTCGGCCCCAATACCGACGGGGCGGCGATTTCGAAAGAAGTCGGGATCCTGTGCGCGATCGGAGTTCATCCCGGCTATCGCCAGCAAGGAATCGGCCGACGCCTTGTGGAATTGGCGGAAGAATACCTACGACGTGAAGGGGCGGGGGCAATTGTTGCGGGAGAGTCCCTTGAGCGGAATCCGTTCTATCTGGGGCTGTATGGCGGAGCCGACTGTGCTGGTTTTCTTGAAAGTGATACGCACGCCGCTCCGTTCTTCGCGAAGCTGAACTACAACCCGACCGAAAGCTACTCGATTCTGGCCCGCGAACTGCAGACTGGCAAGACGCCGTTCGATCCCCGCGGGATCGCCATGAAAAAGCAAATGAAATTCGGTGTTCTCGACCGCCCGCCCCGGGCGACCTGGTGGTGGCTGGTTCGCCACGGGCGGTTCGAATCGTTGACCTTCACCTTCGCCCCGAGCACAGGTGGAGGAATCGCCGCTCTGGTCACCTGCTGGGGAATGGAATTGCATTCGGTCTGTCGCGGGAAACGGACCGTGGGGATCACCGATTTGTTTGTCGCCGAGTCGGTTCGCCGGCGCGGGTACGCGAAGGTGCTGCTGTGCGAAGTGCTGCGTCGATTGCGTGAGGACGGTGTCACCGACGTGGAAGTTGTGATCCCGGGATTGAACACCGGTGCCAAAGCACTGTTCGCCAGCCTGGGGTTCACGCAGCGCGATCAGGGGACCGTGTACCGCAAGGAGACCGTGCGCGCCGCGGAACAAATGGTCGGTTCCGAGACCCTTGAACTGCCCGAGGAAACCATGGGACTGTTACGCGCCGGCGGGGCCGAGCTGGCGACACCGAATTACGACTGAACCGGTCACTCCCAGCGGCGGATTCCCCCCGATCGAACGTGATAGACATAGATCGCGCGGTCGGGCCAGGCAGACTGAATCTCGGGCAGCGAATAGCGACCCGGGCGATATCGACCGATCAGAATCTCTCCCGTCAACGGCGGGTCATTGACGACAAAATCGATATGGCGATCGGACGGATCGGGATCGACCAGCACCAGTGCCGGCCGTACGGTGACCTCGCGAGCCACATTGTCGCGAAATTCGCCCTGCTTTTTACGGGCGAACAGCATCTGCCCCGCCCCCGCTCGATACGGCGCCGACCACAACCCCTGTTCTGTCGTGTAATTGAGCGCCAGGCAAACGAGTAGCGCCCCAGCGCACCATCGCGGAATCCAGGCTCGCCCCGCGTCGTTCCACGCCCCGACCACGCATCGTCCCGCCGTCGCGAGGAATACCAGCCACAATGGGAGCGACTCGAACACATAATGGAAGTGCAGAATCCCGTCGAACCAGTAGGGAATATGGGCGATGTGCAGCGCAACAATCGAAGCCAGGCAGAGTTTCGCCCCGACCGGGAGATGTCTCCAAAACACCAGGCCTAACACGGCTCCAAACACCAGCGGCAGGATCCCGACCGTCATCATGGCGCTGGCGAGCAGGCGGTACTTCGCGTTGCGCAGTGCCAGATCACCCGTCAGATTGTCGGCCCAGCGGTCGTAGTTTTCGATGACGCGGGGACCGAGTTGCCGTTCGCCACGCACGGCGTTGTTGAATCCAAAACCGTGGCGCGGTGTGTACACCCGGGTGTACATCCCGTACGGAGTGTCGGTGGCGTGGCCCGTGATTTTGACGTCGTAGAGCAGCATCGCCCCCGCGCCAATCAGTAACGGCGCTACCAGTGCCGGCCAGCGCCGGAGTTCGGTGCGGTTTCCGATCGCCTGAGAGAGCAAATAGAGTCCCCAGGGGAACCCGACCGCCGCCGCGGTCATCGGTCGGGCAAGGGCGGCGAAGGCCAGTCCCGAGCCGGCGAGAAACGCCCAGCGCCGGCAATTCCATCGCCGCATTCGCAGGAATCCCAGCAGGAACAACCCCAATCCCAGCAGTGTCGGATGGTGGGCCAGCAGCATGTTTGAAAACAGCACCAGCCCCGGGCAGACCGTGGTCAGCAGCGCGGCGAGCCACGCGCCGCGACGCCCCGCCAGTTCTCTTCCAATCCAGTAGACCAGAACGGTGAACACCCCTTGCGCCAGCCACCAGCCCCAGATCGGGTGACCCGCCGCGACAAAGGGGGCCAACCACACTCCGGTCGCGGGGAAATACCGGCTCGCCATCTTCCCTTCATTCAGCACGTGCATCTGATCGAACAGATCGCGCAGCGGCGGGCTGTCGAACGCGACCCGCCCCGCGAGAAACGTCCGGGCCTGAAACAGGTAGCTGTATTCATCATGAATCGCGGGAGGCAGGTCGCCGAACTGCTGGCCGGCGAATGCGCTCACGCCGGTCGCGACACATCCCAGCAGCAGCGAAAGGGCGATCTCCCACCGCGTGACGGGTTCGAACCCGCCAGTCCGGTCGGGGGGCGAGTTGCCGGCCACCCCAGCGCGTGCCGCCTCTGGCAGCCGCCGCGAACGAAGGCTCCATGCGACGGGCCCAGTCAGCAGAATCGCCAGCCAGACCAGGGATTCGACCTGCGCCTCGGCCAGCCAGGTCCAAGGGTTTGGCAGGGGTCGATTCGACAGCCAAGCCGGGAGCGCTTCACCGACAAAGAACGCCAGCGAGGCACAGATCCAGGCGACCCAGAAGGCGAGATCGCCAGGCGATTTCGCCTGCGCTGTCGATCGGTGACCCGAAGTTTCGGTGGATGAGGGAGTGACGGCGGGAATGGGGATTCTCGGCTGTGCGGGGGAGAGTGGGAGATGTGAATCATACCCGGCACCGCGAAAAATACGACATTTCGCCCGAATCGCGTCAGGGGTTTGTGTGGACGATGGCTGGCGTTTCCAGGCTGTATGGCTCGTGCGGACGGCGCGCGGTCAGTGGGGATCGTTGCGGCGACCGTGCGACGAATTCCAACTGTTCTTCCGGGGCGACGTTTTCAGGGACGCGAAATTCGTCGAGTAGCACCTTCCCCAGGACCGCCATGAAGCAACACCCCATCAGAGTCGAGAGCCAGATCGGGTAGACCCCCGGCGCGATCCGGACGGCCGCTTCATAGCTCATCAGCATTCCGACCGCGATTGCGCCCAGGATCATCGCCCGTCGAGCGAGGTGCCGCGCGACGACCGACTCGGCGAAAAACAGCCCCATCGCCGGTGCGAGCATGGCGTAGGTGTTGTTCTCGGTCCGCGGGTTGAACAGCAGCAGGTATCCCACGGAAATTGTGAACGCGTACACAGCATACCGCGCGACCGGCAACCGGCGCTGACAGGACCACACCACCAGCAGGGTCAGCATCCCCATGACCGCGCTGACGACCGATTGAATCGGTCTGGCGACACTCCAGCCAAACGCTTCGAACATTCCGAACATGTGGGCGAAGGGATGCGATTTGTGGTGATCAATCGTGACGATGAAGGAGTTGGCGAATGCCTGGTATTGTTCGGTCACGTACGAACGGTGTTGCGTCAGGTAGGGAAATGCCCCGACGATCATTCCGCCAAGCAGCAGCCGGCCCCACAATGGACGGTGCAGAGCGGCGACCGTCAGCAGAAACGGGGCGACCGAAGGTTTGAACGCGATAGCGGCCGACAGGCAGACCGCACAAAAATTCCACCGCGCGTGGGCGAGTCCGTGAACCGTCAACATCATCAACCCAGTCAGCAACAGCGTGGTCTGTCCATTCCGGGCGGCCGAGACGCAGTTGGGAAGCGCGATCAGAGTCGCCAGGAAAAAGACCTGTGCAGGATTTCGATGTCGACTGAACTGACAGAGCCGACTGAGTCCGAACGCGAATACGCCAATCGTCACCCCGCGCCACACGATGGACCCGAGGGGATGTCCCAGCAGCGCGAAGGGGACATGCAGAATCGCGGCTTGCGGCAGATAGAGGAACCCGGACCCTTCCCCGTCATAAAGCGGTTCGGCGCTCATCCAGTGGAGGGCGGCCTGCATGTAGTGCTTGTCGACCGCGGCGGATTTTCTCCCCGCCAATCCCACCCCGAGAACGGCCAGCAATCCGAGCCAAAGCCACCAGGCTGGTCGCGTGTCACGAGAAGGGGTCAGGGGTCGACTCTCGAACGGAAATGACTGTCAGGTGAAGAAGTGAATACCGCATCAGCGGTTTTCCGTCCAGACCGGTTCGAAGTTGACCCCTTGGCGACTCCAATTGAGTCATCTCCGGCTCGAGACCCCTGTTCCCTTGCGGGTCTGGGGACGCAAATCGTCTGACTTGACGCCGTGCGGAGTATTGATCTCCGCCGCAGTTTCGCGTTCTGATCGTGGTTGAAAAAAAATCAGCCGCGAACCGCTTTTGCGAACGACTCTGGGGTCAGGGACATCGCCTGGGCGAATCCCCCCACGAAGCGTGCCGACTGAATGTCGATCAAAAACAGCGAAAAATCGGGAAAGCTGAACAGGTCAACCGCCTGGGGAAACCGCTGGAGGTAAGCCGCTTTGGCGGATGCGAACTCGCGATCGTCTTCCGCCAACGCGCGGGCATCTCCTTGAATCGTGACCCGGGCCAGACCCTGCGGCATCTTCCCCGGCCCCTCCGGTTCCATCACCATCAAGCTGACTGCGGCATGTGCCCGCATATTTCGCGTGTGTGCGGCCAGACGACTAACATGCACGATCAGCGACCGCCCATCATCCGTCACCCCAAAAGGGGTCATCGAAACGAACGGCGAACCCCCTTCGAGCGTTCCCAATGCCGCCACGGAATTCTCGTTCAGTAACTGGCGCAGCAGTTGTGAGTGGGTGGGAGTCATAGACCCTAAAAAATCCCGAGTTGGTCGCGAGCTTCGTCGGTCATTCGCTCGGGAGTCCACGGAGGGCTCAAGACGAGCTTGATCTCCGCCGCTTTCACACCGGCGATCCGCTCTAGAGCCTGCTTCGACTGGCCGACAATCTGCGGACCAGCCGGGCACGCCGGGCTGGTGAGGGTCATTTCCACTTTGACTGTCGCATCTTCCAAGGCGACAGCGTACACCAAACCCAGGTCGACAATGTTGATCATCAACTCAGGATCGATCACCTGACGCAACGCGTCGAGCAACTGACCTTCGTCAACGGGCTTCGCCGGGTCGGTCACGGCTGGCGTCGCGGCGACTTCCGGCAATGGAGGAACCGGGCAGGAATCGGTGGCGACGGGCAAGGGCAACATGGAATCAGACATCGACACCCCCAGCAGGACGTTGTCGCCCTCGAGTTTGACTCGGTACACATTGATCGGCTCAACGGCTGGCATGCAAAGCGGGTGTCCCGTCTTCAGGTCGAACCGGGCTCCATGCCGAGGACACTCCACCGAGCCGTTCGACAGCGGGCCATCCGTCAGTGGCTGACCGTCGTGCGAACAAACATCTTCCACCGCGTACAGATCGGTGCCAATGCGGAACACGACGACCGCCCGGTCATCGAACACGACAGCGATGCGATCGCCTGTGCCAAAGTCGGCCAGTGTCGCGACTTGCTCAAAAGAACTCATGCTCAATCAAACCCCGATTCCCAGTTTGCGCTCGACAGCGAGACTGAGTGTTTCACGAACCGCTTCGACCGCGATGCGATCGTAGATGCGATGGAAGAATCCCTCGACGATCATATGCATCGCCTCATACCGCGAGATGCCGCGACACATCAGATAGAACACCTGATCTTCGTCGACACGGCCGGCGGTGGAACCATGTGTGCAGCGCACATCGTCCGCTTCGATCTCCAGTCCGGGAATCGAATCGACCCGGCAATCGGCGCTCAACAGCAGGCTGTCGTTGCGCTGGTAACCATCGGTCTGCTGGGCCCCAGGGTCGACGCGAATCATCCCGCGCCACACGACCCGCGCCTGATCGCGCAACACATCTTTGTACAACAGATCGCTGCGGGTGTGCGGTGCCTGATGCGTTTGCTGCGTGTAGTACGATAGCATCTGCCGATCGGTCGCGAAGGTACAACCATTCACCTCAGCCGACGCCCCCGGACCAGCCAGCAACACATCCTGATGAATGTGCGCGAGCCGGGCTCCGATTCCGCCGACCGTCCATTGCAGCGACGCGTCGCGGGCGACGCGCCCAACCTGATGCGCCAGGTGCCACGTGTGCTGGTTCCAGTTCTGCAACTGAACATAGCGCAGCCGAGCCCCCTGCCCTACCAGAAGTTCCACAGCGCCGACGTGCAAACCGGGAGCATTGTCGGTGGTCGACGCCGTCTCTTCCAGCAGAGTCGCCTGAGCCCCTTCGTCCAAGATCACCAGCGTGTGACTGAAGTCAGCCGTTCCCGACCGGTCGAGACCGATCAGGCTGTAGAGTGGGGCTTCGATCACGACGTTACGAGGAACATAGAGGACCGTTCCCCCCGTCATGAACGCCGCGTGCCAGGCCGCTATCCGGTCTCCGTCCGGCTTGACGACTGACATCAATTTTGACTTCAGCAATTCGCCGTGCTGCGCGACCAGTTCACCGATCCCGCCAAACAGTACCCCTTTTGCCGCCAACTCGGGAGCGAGTCGGGATTCAACTCGGTGACCATCGACATGCGAAACCACCCCCGCAAACTGCGCCCGAGATTCGAGCAGAGTCTTGAACTGAGCGGGAGTCGTCGAGGCGGCGGCGATCTTGAATTTCGAGGGTTGAAACGCGCGCAGGTCAACGCGTTTCCACTCTTCGGGATCGAGTGGCGTTTTCAGCAGCTTCTGGTAGGCGGCGAATGCGGTTTGACGCAGTTCGCCCAGCCACACTGGCTCGATCCCTCGGGTGGGGTTCGCCGCCAGCGCAACTTCATCAAAACCTGTCGCGACGGCGGGGCGCGCCGTGCTGGTCGCAGTGACAGTCGTCATGGTCAGCCGATCGACCCTTCCATCTGCAGCTCAATCAGCCGGTTCATTTCCACCGCGTATTCCATCGGCAGTTCCTTCACCAGCGGCTCGATGAACCCGGTCACAATCATCGACGAGGCTTCCGCCTCGGTCATTCCCCGGCTCATCAGATAAAACAATTGCTCGTCGCTGATCTTCGAAACACTCGCCTCGTGTTCGATCACGACGTTGTCTTCGTCGATCTCCATGTACGGATACGTATCGCTGCGACTGTCGGAGTCGAGCAGCAACGCGTCGCACACCACATTCGACTTGCAGCCGGTCGCTCCGTTGGCGACTTTCACCAGTCCGCGATAACTCGCCCGGCCGCCCGACTTCGAAATGCTCTTCGAAATGATCCGGCTGTAGGTGTTCGGCGCACAGTGAACCATCTTCGCGCCGGCGTCCTGGTGTTGTCCCTTACCGGCGAACGCGATCGAAAGCGTTTCACCACGAGCGCCCGGCTCCATCAGATAGATGGCAGGGTACTTCATGGTCAATCGCGAACCCAGGTTTCCGTCGACCCACTCCATCAATGAATCGCCGTACGCCATCGCCCGTTTGGTGACCAGGTTGTAGACGTTGCTCGACCAGTTTTGAATCGTCGTATAACGGCAGCGGGCGCCCCGTTTCACGATGATCTCAACCACGGCCGAGTGCAGACTTTCGGAACTGTAAGTCGGGGCGGTACACCCTTCGACATAGTGAACCGAAGCCCCTTCGTCGACGATGATCAGCGTCCGTTCAAACTGCCCCATGTTCTCGGAGTTGATCCGGAAGTAGGCCTGCAGCGGAAACTCGATCTTGACCCCTTTCGGGACGTAGATGAACGAGCCGCCCGACCAGACCGCCGAGTTGAGGGCGGCGAATTTGTTGTCGGCGGGAGGGATGACGGTGCCAAAGTACTCGCGAAACAGATCGGGATGATCGCGCATCGCCGAGTCGGTGTCGGTGAAGATCACCCCCTGCTTGGCGAGATCTTCGTGAAGACTCCCGTACACGACTTCGGATTCGTACTGCGCTTTCACGCCCGCCAGGTACTTCCGCTCCGCCTCGGGGATTCCAAGCCGGTCGTAGGTCTTGCGGATTTCGTCTGGCACATCGTCCCAATTCCGTTCCTGACCCAGCGACGCCTTCACGTAGTAATGAATGTCCTGGAAATCGAGGTTCCGGAGTTCACCCCCCCAGAGTGGGAGCGGTTTCTTCCAGAAGGTTTCCAGCGAACTGAGGCGGAATTCCCGCATCCAGGCCGGCTCATCCTTCATTTCCGAGATCTGCGCGACGATATCGCGGTCCAGCCCTTTACGGGCTGTGAACACGTACTTGTCGGTCGAGTCGTGGAACCCGTATTGGTATTCCCCGACGCCGATGTCGTCTTCTGTCGCGGTCTTCAAGTCGGTCGCCATCGCGCCACTCCCGGGAGCCGAGCTCCCCGATTGGTTTCGAGTCTTCGCAGAGTCAATGAGAATTCGTCACGCTGCCGGCCATCATTTGGCCAACACCGGCTGCTTCCCCGCCAAAGCCGCCGCCGCCTCCTGCTCTTCGGCCGCCGCTTCGGGATGACGCAACCGAACACCCGCATAACCCTGATCATGCAGTTCATGAGCAAGAGCCGCCTCGCCCCGTTCCACCACCCGACCCGCCAGCATCACATGCGTAAGCTGCGGACGGTTGAATTCGAGCAACCGCTCGTGGTGGGTGATGATGATAATCGCCATATCGGGGCCAGCCAGCCGCGAGATCGCTTCGCTCACAAATCGAACCGCGTCGCTGTCGAGACCGCTGTCGGTTTCGTCCAGAATCGCGAATTTTGGCCGCAGCATCGCCAACTGCAGAATCTCCATCCGCTTCTTCTCGCCCCCGGAAAATCCGTCGTTCAAATAGCGGCGGGCGAATTCGGCTTCAATCCCCAGCTCGTCCATGCGAGACTTGAGTTCCGCACGGAATTCGCGCATCGGAATCAAGCCCTCCCCTTCCTTGCGGTTGGGATTGCGGACATTGGTGACGGCGTGCCGGAGGAAGTCGGCGACCTTCACACCGGGCACAGTGACCGGGTACTGAAACGCCAGGAACAGCCCCATGCGAGCCCGGGAGTCTGGCTCCAGCTCATTGAGTGAAACCCCGTCGATCGAAATCTGCCCGTCGACGATTTCGTACTTGGGGTGCCCCATCAGGGCGTAGGCAAGCGTACTCTTCCCCGAGCCGTTGGGGCCCATCAGGGCGTGAATTTCACCCTGACGGACTTCGAGATCGACCCCTTTCAGGATCATCTTGTCGTCAATGCTGACGTAGAGATTTTCGACCTTCAACAGACTCGACATGAAGACTCGCTCACTGAGACTCTTGACTCGCCGACGGAAATCAATCGCGCCAGCTTGAGGAAACTAGACTCCCACAAACGCCGGGGGAGTCGCGTAGCCGGAGTGGTGCGGCACGGGGAGTTCCGAAGTCACTCCCTTGCCCAGCCGCTTCGACTTGATTTTGTCTTGAATTCGCATCAGCCCTTCGAGCAGCGCTTCGGGGCGAGGGGGACAGCCGGGAACGTAAACATCGACCGGCACCACCAGATCGACCCCCTTCACGACGTGATAGCCCCACTTGAAGTAGGGGCCACCACCCACCGTGCACGCTCCCATGGCGATCACGTACTTGGGATCGGGCATCTGCTCGTACAGGCGGCGAACCCGGCTCGCCATTTTAAAGGTGACCGTTCCCGCGACGATCATCAGGTCGGCCTGCCGGGGAGTCGCCCGGAACGCGCCGGCCCCGAAGCGATCGAGGTCGTAGCGACTCGCACCGGCCGCCATCATCTCAATCGCGCAGCAGGCCAGTCCGAACGTCATCGGCCAAATGCTCGCCTGGCGCGCCCAGTTGGTCGCCTGTTCCAGCGAGGTGACAATCAGATTCTCTTCGAAGCGTCCGTCAATCCAACTCATGTTGCTCTGTCTCTCTGTCCGATCTCGCGACCGGACGGAACACCATCCGGAAGGAACCACCTGTTCGAAGGCCAACCAGCACGACCGCGGGTGCGGCGGCACACGCAAGGGTCGATCCTATCTGTCACCAAAGTGGTTTTCGAATAAGGCCTGCGTGAATTCCAAGGTTTGGGAACCCCTAACTGGCGGTCGCCAATTCGCCGGGAACAATCTCAAATTCGCAGCAACGGTCACCATCCAGGCAACACTGCGACAACCTCACCTCCACACCGAGCGATTGCTCGAACACCTGGCGCTCCAGGTTGCAAATCGTCCGATCCTGCTCGGCGAGTTCCTGATAAGGGCAATTGTGTTCCCGCAAAATGGGCAAGTGGCCCGACTCATCGAGTTCCACATCGAAACCGCGACTGGAGAGCGCCTCCGACAAACGCTGGAGCCGATCGCGCATCAACCCTTCGCCATGTCGACCCAGCCGACTCACCAAGGCTTCGCGAACCTTTTTCGAAACCTGATCGCGCACCGCAACGTCGTCGATGGCATGAAGTTCCCGCCAGAGAATCAACGCCAGATCGCCGTAGTTGTCTCCGAGATGCCGCGATCCCTTTTCTGTGACTTTGTACACATAGTGGGGACGACCGCGACCGTGGCGAATTCGCTCGCGTGCGACCAGGCCACACCCCTGAAGGCGTGTCAAACGCTGCCGAACCGCCGTCGCCGTCACTCCCGCTGCATCGCAAATCTCCTGCACCGTGCCGGGACCAATCCGCTGCAATTGGCTGAGGAACTCGCTGTCGGCAGGTTCGAGGGTGGCACGCATGGGAAAACTTCGAGGCAGGGAGCGTTGCGTCAAACTGTGTCCCTGAACGGGTGGACGAATGGATTATACGCACCAAAGTTATTTTTGACAACGAAAAATGTAAAAAATCGCCCGACTGGTATCTGCCACTGGAATTCGATTCAATGGAATGCTTGCAGAATTCGGATCTCGCGTAGTTGTCGACATGCGAAATTCGTGCGCCCCCCCCGCTTCAGGAGACGATGATGCCGTTTTTTCCCAAACAGAAAGTCGTTGTCCCGGTCGATTTTTCTGAATCGTCGGCCGACGCGATTCTGACCGCGCTTCAAATGGTCGCCCGTCCCGAAGACCTGCACGTGATTCACGTCTTGCTGCCACTCGACTACCTGTCCCCGGGTGCCATGATCGGCACCTACGACGAGGCAAGTCGGGCGACCGATGCGGAAAAACGGATGGGAGAGTTTCTCGCGGAGCACGGTGCCGCCAGTTGCCAAGCGTTGGTCAAGCTGGGTGACCCAGGTCTCGATATCACCGAATATGCCAACGAAATCCAGGCGGACCTGATTGTCATTCCATCGCACGGCTACCACGGAGTGAAACGCTTTTTGCTGGGGTCGGTCGCCGAGCGAGTGATCCGCCACGCCCACTGCGCGGTTCTTGTCTTGCGTCGCCGGGACGCAGAGTGAGGAGGGCGGCAGCGAACCGTCCGTGGACTGAAGCCTGGACCGAGGCCAACGCCCTGCGTGTGTTCCGCTTCATCGCCCGCAATCCTCAAGACTGAGCGTTCACGCGCGATCCTGTTCATTAGTAAGCGAGAGTCGGTTACCGCTTCCTGACCGGCGCGGCTCGGGTTCAGTGTCGGAGATTCCGCTGTGGCGGCGTCCTAGAGTTTCGCCCAGCCCGCCCCCCACATTCTTCAACACGACAACCAGTGCCATCATCAAATGGCCCCCCCCCTACATGAAC
>CAMATH010000023.1 GCA_945860955.1 Planctomicrobium piriforme | reverse complement strand
GGGCGCGGCTCTGGTTCGATACCGGGCTTTCCGCGCGTCCCAAGAACGACCGAAGATTGATCTGACTTCCCCCATTTACCCGGCGAGTTCGCATGCACTCACTCCGCACCACCGTGTCGTTTCGGCACGCTTTTCTGACGGCAACACTTGTCGGCCTGACATTCGCCCCCACGAGTTCGCCGGGCGCCGACAGGACTCCCGCAGTCAAAATCGTTCACCTGGGCGACCAGGGGATTCAGCCTCAAGTGGTTCGCGACTCCCAGGGGGCTGTCCACCTGGTGACGTTTCGAGGAGACCCGGCCGGTGGCGACGTGTGGTATGCCCGGCGGGAACCGGGAGCGAACGATTTTGCCGACTTCCACAAGGTGAACAGTCAGTCGGGAAGCGCGATCGCCGTCGGTTCGATCCGCGGTGCGCAGTTCGCCTTGGGAAAGAACGGCAGGCCGCATGTGGTGTGGAACGGTTCCGGTAAAGCTGAGCCACGTGGCCCGGGGAAGAATGACAGTCCCCTGCTGTACACCCGCCTGAACGATGCGGGGACGGAGTTCGAGTCGCAACTCGACGTGATTGGAAAGGCGTACGTTCTGGATGGTGGCAGTTCGGTGGCGGCTGACCTGGAGGGCAACGTCCACGTAATCTGGCACGCGGGGAGTTCGGGGGAAGAAAACCGCCGGGTCTGGCTGGCGCGGTCGGAAGACGAAGGAAAGACATTTTCGCCAGAACGGTCGATTGATTTTAAGGCGGAAGGGGCGTGCGGATGCTGTGGCCTCAAAGCGGGTTCGGATCAGGCTGGCAATGTCTATGTGCTGTTTCGTTCCGCTCGTGAAAAGCAGAACCGGGACATGACACTGTTGCAATCGCGGGACGGCGGAAAAACGTTCTCCACCGCGACGCTGGGCCCGTGGAGCATTACCACTTGTCCGATGTCGAGCGCCGCGTTCGCGGAATCGGAAAAACAGGTCGTCATCGCCTGGGAAACTCAAGGTCAAATCGAGTTCACCCGCATCGACAAACAGACGGGAAAGCCGGCAAAGATCGTCAGGGTGCCGGGCACCGGCCAGCCTCGTCGTTTGCCCGCCGTCGCAGTGGACGAAGCGGGCGACGTGTTGCTGACCTGGACGGAAGGGACCGGCTGGCAGAAGGGGGGCGACCTCGCCTGGCAGATGTTTCGAGCCAATGATCGCCCCGTGGGGAAACCCGCCCGGGAGAGGAACGTTCCCGTCTGGAGCTTCGCGGCGGTCTGGTCGAATGGCAGTGGGGGGTTTGAGGTTGTCTATTAGGCAGAATCGGGTGACGGTTCACAAAGTGGCGATCGCGGGATGCCGTTGGCCGATCTCGCGGACGCGCTCGTCATCCCACTTTTCCAGTGGGCGGTAGCGCGGGTGGCGCGATTCTTTGTACGGGTCGTTCGACTTCGCGTTGTAACAGCAAATAAACGCCCACCGCGGGTCGGGGCTTTTGTTCTGGTCCGAACGGTGCAGCAGGTTGCTGTGAAAGAAAATGCCGGCCCCCGGCTCCAGCTCGCAATGCACCAGTTCCATGCGATCGAGAATCGCCTGGAGCCGTTCGGCGTCGGCGATGCCGGTCTGCTCTCCCACTTTCCCATGGTCGATCCTTCCGAGATGGTGCGTTCCGCGCACTACCTGCAGGCAGCCGTTCTCCTTGGTCGCACGGTCGATCGCGATCATGCAGCTCGCCATTCGTGGTGCCAGACATCCATTGTGGTACCAGTATCCATAGTCCTGGTGCCAGGCCCAGGCTCCCCCAACAAACGGCTCCTTCAGAATCATTTTGTGGTGGTAGTGATAGACCTCCTCTTCCAGCAACAGTTCCATCGAGTCCACAATCCGCCGACTGCGGACGATCGCGGAATAGATGTCGTCGTGAAGTTCGTTTTCGACGTGCAGTCGAATCGCCCCGCCTTCTCCGTCGGACCGGCTCGCTGCCGCGGCGGCCTGATGGTCGGCGCGCGCAATCGTCCGCAACAAGGCGACCTCATCCGCATCAAACAACGCGGGAGCGACAAAAAAACCGTCGGTCCGATACTGGGCCAACTGCTGTGGCGTGGGTTGAAAGCGAGACATGGAATCCTTTCGGGTGCGTTCATCAAGTTGAAGTCCGATCCCAGTATTCTACCCGGGACTCGGATGAAAACGAGACTTCGGACCGGCGGGACAGGGCGGCTGGCTCAATCGATGCGCCCGTTTTTGCGACGACCAGTCGTTGATGCCACGGAAGGTACCTGGGGATTCCGTGACTTCAATTCATGATCGCCCGCCAGGCCGCGTCGGTTCCCAGCGAAAGTTGTCCGATCTCGGCGCGGGGTCCGGAATCCATTTCCTGGATACAGCGGACGGCCAGATCGATCGCGTGATTCCAGCTTTGCGCCAATTCCTCGGGTTTTAGTCGACTCTCCTGTCGGTCGTACAAGCGGGGTTGTGCTGTCGCGATTAAGCGGGTCGATGTCGCCCGCGCCTCGTGAACTGTGTTGTATCCTCCCGCCCCAATCAATAGATCGACGCCTCGCAGGGTCGCCAACAGCGGCCATGGCGAACATCCCAGGGGTCCTGCGCGATCCAATGCCACGTTGTCAAACGACGCGAAGCGGACAGTCGCCTGGCCGACGAGTCGTCGAGACAACTCGTCGGCTGCCACGGCCGCGCTGAACGACTCGACCGGCTTCCCCGTACCGACGACCACGACAACTGGCGATTCGGATCCCAATCGACCGGGACACTCAACGTCGGCTGATACCCCCAGCGCTTCGCGAGCTGCTGTGGGCGTCAGAAGTTCGGACGTGTCACACAGGAACCACGGAGCCGTCCGCCTCGCCCTCGACACTCCCGACAACGGCGCGTCTTCTCCGGGGACCACGACCAGATTGTAGTGGTCGATGAATGTCTCCAGGCCAGCCCAGGTCACATAGTCGGGACTCAGATAACGATGCACCAGAACTTTGGTCGCCGAACAGCTTGGGAGCAACTCAGTCAATTCTCCCGCCAGCCCGCGGGGAAATGTGTCCACGACCAGAACATCGAACTGCGCCGACTCCCCGACGACCTGCCGCACAGTGCGGGAAACGGCCTCTTTTCCCAGGTCGGGCGGGATCGCGATGAGTTCGATGCCGGGTTCCAGGTGGATCAGCGGTTGCCTGCGAATGGGGACGGACTTCTCGGGAGTATTCTCAGACGAACTCAGGTTTTCCGCGATGGAAGGATTGAGTGAGAAGACTCCGGAATTCAGAAGCCGTAGTGCGAATCGGCTGTTGCTCACGACCTGGACCGTCGCTCCGTCGCGCGCCGCCCGCCGCGCCAGCGCGAGTCCCCGGGTCAGGTGCCCCATCCCGCCCCCCAACGCGTAAATCAACCACCGCGACACCGCGCAACTCCTTACAGAATCGGCGGAGTCCTGGTGCGACTCGGTTCCGTCGGAATGGCGGGCGTCACTCAACTCTCACCCATGTCGGTCTCGAAGGCCGAGTCTCCTTCCACCCGCAGGCTGGTCGCGTCCCCCTCGGTGAAGTCATTGGGATCATGAGCGACTGCGTCGGCATCACCGGAACCCGACGACGGCGAGTCGTCCGCCGAATCGTGCCGACGCTGCCTGCCGTAACCGGGGTACCATCGTGGACCATAGAAATACGGATCGTCATAGTAATCGTTGCGGCGCGTGCGTGAGTCCGTTTCATCCTGTCTCACCCCCTGCCGTTCGCGCTTCAGACAGCTTGTGCAGGCGATGCCGTCGGCGGCGGGGTGTCCATGATCCTGGCAGAGTGCCTTGTCGCAGCGAGCGCAAGTCTGGACGGAAAACCGATCGCACCGGTGGCTGAACAGTACCCCCGTGGTCTCCTCGCACATCCCGTCTTTTGCGGTTTGGCTCACTTTTTCGCTCCTTGATTCAGCAGGAATAGAAACGCGCCGCGAATTCGCACATCCGGCAGCGCGTCGAGCGCCAGGCAACCGATCGCGGATGGGGTCACGTCCTCTTTCGTCTGGTACAGAACCTTGCCAGTCGCGTCGCGGAGTGTCGACTTGCCGGACTTGACGGCCACGGTGTGGCGAACCTTGTCTTGTGCGTCTTCCACGACGAATCCCGAATCGCGCCGCCGAAACGCCGCGACTCGGACTCCCCCGGCATCCTTAAGCGACCAGTCACCATTCTTCGCCCGCTCGAGCGAAAACAGTTCGGACTCATCCTCGGGAGAGAGCAACCTCAGGGCTCCGTCCTGGTTCGCGATGTACCCCAGAACCTTGTCCTTGTCGTCCTTGATTTTGAGTTTGTCTTCAGAACGCGTGTACCGCGCCAACTCCTTTTCATCGCCATCCGTAAGTTTCGCCCCGTCCCCCTTGATCTTCAACGAGAAAGCGGTCTCCCCCGCGCCATCTTTGAATTTGATCTTGTCTTCGCGCGGGAGGGGCTTCTCGGCCAATTGCGGTTCGCCGGCCAATCCCGAAAGGGAGACAACCTGCAGCAGGCAGGCGATCGCCATCACAACCGTCGACGGAAATGACATGAGTTGTTTGATCATCCGGCAAATTCCCGGCATCAGGCGGCGCTCGTTTTCGACAAGTGCAGCGCCTCGTAAAGACTGAAGAACATCGCACCGACGAGTTCGAAACCGTCAAACTTCGTGGCAGGGTCCGCTCCTCGAACCGACCACTGCGCAGCGGTCGTGGTGACAAGAGTGAGTTCCTCGGCCGACGCGGTCGCCTCCTTCACTTCGCACCAACTGGGAATTCGCACCAGTTTGCGGACTTCGCCGGCAACCCTGGGCAGATCGGGGTAACGCTTTGCCTTGGGTGACAATTTCACCAGCGCGACTGTGGCAGCTTTCGTCTTGGTCTTCCTCTTGTTCTTGCCACTCGCCGACCGCTTCCATCGGTTTCGTAACTGCGTTTTATCGATCATGGCGACCTGAAAGGTCGTCCCGTCGGCGAAGCGGCCGCGCAGTTTCAGCCAGGGATCCTGGTGGTAAACCACGTCCCAATGTCCCGCTTTCCCCGTCCCCGTTTTCTTGCGTTTCTCGGTCGGCCGAGAGAGATCGAGTGCCACAGCAATCGTCGCGTCCTTGGGCATGTCGCGGCGGAGCATTTCCACCAGCGCGGCGAATAATTCGTAGCGTCGGTTCGCGAGGTCAAAACGCGACCCGCGAACCCAAAGGACGATGCCCGTGATCAGGCCCACCCCGCCCAGAGTGACGCACCCCAAAAACGCCTGGAACGAACGTTCCTCGCCGATCGCTCGTGAGATCACAAAGAACAACCCGAGTCCGATCGCGAGAACCGAGCCGGCGGTCAGGAACTTCCAGACCCGCAGGCGTTTTTCCGATTCGCGATCGAATTTGCGAATCTCCTCCACATCCGCGAACAACTGCTCCGCCGGACCTTCCGCAGCGTAAACCAGAGTGCGCTTGAATCCTCCCAAATCGGCTGCCATAGTGCGGTACACTCTGGGTTCATGTCATGGACGGAACCGTATGCTAAATCCGCTTCGCGTTTCATGTCAACCCGGTCAATCATCTACACGTCGTTCGACCGCTACCCGGCGCCCAAGGGGGCGGCCACGCACATCGCCGCGTTTGTCGCTGCCCTGGGATCCGAATTCCAATCGGTCGATCTGGTGACCGTCGCCGGTCCCCCATCGGAAAATCGCGCGACAGGAACTGAACCGCCTGCCGGTACCGGTTTCAGTCGTTCCCCCCGGATCAATCACACCGAACTCCCCGCGCTCGGGCCGACTCTGATCGAGCGGGTGTTGAGTTTTCGGACGCACCTCCGCGACTGGTGGCGCAGTCAAAGACCCGATGTCGCGCATATCCGCTCCATCTTCGAGGGATACCCTATCGCCCGCCGAAAAACGCACTGGTGTCGTCGCCTGGTGTATGAAGTGAACGGGCTGCCCTCGATCGAATTGAAGTACCACTATCCACAGGTCGCCGACGACCGCGAGTTGATGCGAAAACTACTCGAGCAGGAGCAGTGCTGTCTCGATGCCGCCGACCTGGTCATCACCGTCAGCCAGGTGAATGCGAATCATCTGGTCGGCCGCGGGGTTGATCCCTCCCGTATTCGTGTGATCCCCAACGGAGTCGATACCGGGTTATTCGCGTTTCAGTCCCCCCGTCCGTGGCAGGATCGCGAACTTCGGCTGCTTTATTCGGGAACTCTTTCGCCATGGCAAGGGCTGCAGACCGCGATCGAGGCACTGGCGTTGTATCGCAAAGAGGCCCCCGCGCGATTGTTCATTGTCGGGACCGGTCGCGCGGAACAGACGCGGCGGCTCGCCGACCTTTCCACGGCGCTGGGGGTCGGTGACGCGGTGGAGTTTCTGGGAGGGGCGTCACAGGCGGAACTCGCCACATGGCACCATACGGCCGACGTCGTGATCGCTCCCTTGACGCCGAATGACCGCAATCTCGTTCAGGGTTGCTGTCCGCTGAAAGTTCTCGAAGCGATGGCAAGCGGGACTCCGTTGATCGCCAGTGATCTCCCCGTGGTGTCTGCGCTCGCCCGCCCGGAGATCGACGCGATTCTGGTCCGTCCGGGGTCTGCCAAGGCGATCAAAGACGGGTTGTTACATCTGGTGCGGGATCCGCAGTCCGCAATCCAACGATCGCTCAATGCGCGCCAACGGGTGGAATCGCAATTCACGTGGGGGCATGCCCAACGGCAGTTGCTCGCGGCGTATCGCGAATTGGACTTTGTGGCGCGGGGCGCGGATGCAGGGGGCTGACGCCACCCCAAATCGCCTGCGATGTCTAGCGCAGGCCGACGGGTTGCAAGGGGGCTTTGTGCGTGACGAAGCTGCGTTCGTCGCCGTTCGAGAAGGCGACCATCACCGTCTGCATCTTCCCTTCGCCCGAGGCCTGAATCACCTTTCCCAGCCCCAATTGCGGATGCCGCACCGACATTCCCACGCTGAACAGTCGCGGAATCTCAACCGGTTCCGATGTTCCCGCCAGGAGGCTCGCTCCGGTCGTCAAATGCGGAATTCCACTCAGCTTGGCCGCACGTTTCAATTTGGCGGCGGACGCCTTTTCCTCCGCGACACCAGCGGTCACGACCGGGGCGGTGACCGTTGGTGAACGAGGTGACTCCGTGATCGTTGGAGCGACATCCCGCCGGGCGAATTCCGCCGGTCCGGGAAACGGGTCGGCGGGCGGCGCGCTGGCACGCGGCACACTGGTACGCGCTAGTGTGGACCCTTTCCCTTTTCCTTTGCTCCCGCGCTGGTCAAGGGCCATCTCTTCCAGGAATCGACTGGGGGTCGACAGGACATGCTGCCCCCGCATTTCCCGCATCCAGGTTCGCGTCAGATACAGCCGTTCGCGAGCCCGCGTCGCCCCCACAAACATCAGCCGGCGTTCTTCTTCGACTTCGCCCGGAACTTCGCTCCGCAGACTTCGCTCGTGCGGCAGAATCCCTTCCTCGACAGCCGCGACGAACACCACGGGAAACTCCAGCCCCTTCGCCGCGTGCAGCGTCATCAACGTCACTTTTCCAGCAGTCTCGTCGACCCCATCCAGGTCGGCGACCAAACTGGAGTTTTCGAGGAATCCTTCAAGAGTCCGGTCCGAGGCATTCGCTGCGTCGTACTGGGCGGCGGCCGTCCTCAACTCAGCGATGTTCGCCGACTTCTGCAATTCGGTTTCATCCCCCTTGTCCAGCCCGCTGCCATACCCGGTCGATTTCAACAACTCGTCGAACAGGGGAGTGACGCCGCCGAACGGGGTATTGATCAGGCGATCGATGATGTCGGCGAACTTCGCCAGCGCGGTCACGGCGCGTTTGGTGAGCCCGGGGAACCGCCCGGCGTCCCGCGCCGCCTCCAGCGGTGTGATCCGCTGCTGGTCGGCCCAGTCGATCAGTTTGCTGACCGTACTCTTGCCAATCCCCCGCAGAGGCGTGTTGACCACGCGTTGGAACGCCGTCCGGTCCGCCGGGTTGGAGATCAACCGCAAATACGCCAGCAGGTCCTTCACCTCGGCCCGTTCGTAAAACGCCAGTCCGGCCGCCACCTGATACGGAATCCGATGCCGGCCCAGCGCCAGTTCGATCGCCCGTGACAGCGCGTTCACCCGGAAGAAAATCGCGAACTCCGACCAGGCGCGATTCTCGGTTTTCGAGAGCTGACGGATAAGCGTCGCCACCCCCTCGGCTTCCAGATGCTGATCATCGAAGAACAGCGATTCGATGGGTGGCCCCTCTTCGTTCTCGGTGTACAGCGTCTTCGCTTTCCGTCGCTGGTTGTTCGCGATCAGCGCGTCGGCCGCCCGGCAGATCGCCTGCGTGCTGCGATAATTCTGCTCCAGTCGGACAACGCGGGCCTCGGGGAAGTCCTTTTCAAACTGCAGAATGTTCCCGATCTCGGCACCGCGCCAGCCATAGATCGACTGATCGGGATCCCCCGTCACGCACAAATTGCGATGCCCGCTCGCGAGCGTCCGCACGATCTGGTACTGGGCGAAATTCGTGTCCTGGTATTCGTCGACCAGCACGTACCGAAACTTTTCCCCCAGTTCCTCGCGGATTTCGTCGTTTTCCAGCAGCAGCCTGCCGACATGGGCCAGCAGATCATCAAAATCGACGGCATTCGAACGGAGGAGCAGTTCTTGATAATTCTGATAGACACGCGCAGCCACCTGATCGAAGTAGCTGCCATGCCCCTCTTCGACTTGCTTCGCGAACTCATCCGCCGTTTGTAAGCGCTGTTTCGCCTTGCTGATGCGCCCCAGCATCTTGCCAGGCGAAAAATGGGTGGCGTCGATGTTTTGTTCCGACAACACCTCGCGCATCACCGCTCCCTGATCCGACATGTCGAGGATCGAGAAGTTCGGCTTCAGTCCCACCGCTGGGCCGAAACGCCGCAGGATCTTCGCGCAATACCGGTGAAACGTGCTGACCCAGACCCGTGTTCCGGGGAGCAGCGACTCGACCCGGGCGGCCATTTCGTTGGCCGCCTTGTTGGTGAACGTGAGGGCGAGAATCCGCGACGGGTAGACCCCGGTTTGAATCAGCCGCGCGATGCGACGGGTGATGACGCGAGTCTTCCCCGAGCCTGGGCCAGCGAGAACCAGCATCGGTCCGTCGCGATGCTCGACCGCCTCGTTTTGGGCGGGATTGAGATCTGTGGCGGCCTGCACGTGAGAACTCCGTTTCGAAAGCGAAGCGACGCGCCCTCCTCTGGGGCGACGTGGGATCATAAATCACGGGCGCCGCAGGGGAAAGGGTGTGGTTTCATCGCAGGTTCCAACATCAGAAAAAATCATTATCCCGCTCAATTTCGTCGATAACTTTCAGCAACAGGAGGAATAATCGGAAAAGTCGTGCTAACCGGACCACCGGAGGCACTGTGAGGCCCGCCTTACGTTGGGGACGCCTCAGTCAACCTCTGAACACACGACAATCATTAGTGGGATCGCGTACATGGCCCGGTTGCTAAGAATCACACTGGTCTGGATACTGGGGGTACTGATATTCAGTGCCTGTCCGTCCTTAGCCACCGCCGACGACCTTCCCGACCTTTCCTGGGACGGCGAATTCCTGGATGACGCCGACGAGTCAGGGACAAAGTCGGAAGGAGGAGGGGGAGGGGGAGGCGGTGGCAAGGTGAAAGCCAAACCAGACGTCGACGCCTTGCTGCTGCGGATCGAGTCGCTGGAAAAAGCCGAGAAGAAACGGGCCGACGCCGCGAAGAAGACCAAGGAGGATGAAGCCAAAAAAGCGGAGGAGTGGCAAGACGTTTCCGCCGAGAAGTGGAATGTGCGGTTGGGCGGGCACATTCAAATGGAATTGATCACCTGGGCCGACTCTTCGCCGTCCATAGTGGGGGCGGTGAACTACTTTGAATTCCGCCGACTGCGACTTGTCGCCGATGGGACGGGATATGGCGTTTACGATTTCCGCCTTCAAATGACGCTGGAGCCGGAAACGGTGGGCACCAGCCCGGCGGGCGTCGTCACCTCGCCCGACGTGAAAGACGCCTATTTTTCGATCAACGAAGTTCCGTTGTTCGGAAGAATTCGCATCGGCAACTTCTTCGTGCCGTTCAGTCTGGAGCAGGTCACCAACGACACGAACACCGTGTTCCTGGAACGGTCGATCCCCTCGCAGGGGGTCTTCAGTCCCGATCGAGAAGTGGGGGTCGCCGCGTACAATTGCACGGAAGATCAGCGGTTCACCTGGACCTACGGCGTGTTCATCGACTCGATCAACGAGGGGCTGAAGGAACGCATTGACAACAACCAGGGCGTCCGGGTGAGCGGCCGTGCGACCTGGATTCCGTACTACGATGAACCGTCGAACGGTCGCTACATGCTCCATACCGGTGCTGGTGTCCTGTACACGAACGACCAGGACGAACGAATTCGATTTTCGAGCCGACCTCAGATTCATGAAGGCCCCCGTCTTATTGACAGCGGACAGCTCGCTGCGAACTCATACACCACGGGGAATCTGGAAGGCGCCCTGGTGTGGGGGCCACTCGCGTTGCAGACCGAGGCGTTTCTTTCATATGTCGATATGATTCAAACCTCCGGGACAAATGTGGGGGGAGCCTACGTTCAGGCGAGCTACTTCCTGACGGGAGAAAACCGCAATTTTGAACGGTTTGGTCAGCACGGTGCCCAATTCGGGCGTCCTACGCCGTACAACAATGTGTTCTTCACGCGGAGCGGAGCCGGGCTGGGGGCCTGGGAACTCAAGACCCGCTGGTCGAATCTCGATCTCACCAACGTGAAAAAGGGAACCTACAACGACCTCACCGTTGGCTGCAACTGGTACTGGAGCGATCGGGTCCGAATCATGTTCGACTGGATTCACCCGGTCACCAGCAGCCAGACAACGTTTGGGGCCACCAAATCTGACATTCTGGGAATGCGGTTCGACTTCAACTGGTAGGCCGTGAATCGAACCCGTGACGCATTCGGTTCTCACCGACCCTCTCAAGCACACATCATTCCAGGGATCTTTCCATGAACACTCGAACTTTCTGGGGCTGCGCCAGCGGCCTGCTGCTCTTGACCCTCGTTTCCTGCGCCCGATTCGCCGTCGCTGGCAATGGCTGCTGCTGCGAGTGCGGCTCTCTTGAGTACAGCAAAGTCTGCCGGCTGGTCTGTGAAGACAAAAAAGTCACCGTCACCTGCTGGGGATATAAGGAAGAAGACTTTTGCGCCCCGGGATGTGGCGAGCGGGGATGCAAACATTGCGAAATGGTCTGCGACGACTGCGACAATCCCAAAGCCCCGGCCCACACGCCGAAAAAATTCACCTGGTCAGACTGGACGCCCAAAGCCTGTCCGAAGATTTATACAAAAACCAAGCTGATGAAGAAGACCATTACGAAAAAGGTTCCGACGTACAAATGGGTGGTGGAAGACCTATGCGCCCAATGCGAGGCGGAAGCCCCCAAGGTGGCTCCCCCCGCCGGCGTTGAACTCCCTCCGAAGCCCGACGCCAAAGGCCCGACGAAGTCGGCGAAATAGAGGTGCTATCAAAGTGTTTCAACGCGGACCGCGCGGAGTATAGCCTGCAGGCGGGCCGTTGATTTTTTAGACAGGATGAAAGGGATGAAGAGGATGGACAGGATTGCTGAGGCGACAGTCGATCGTGTGGACTGGGAGTTTTTCGATTTCAGCCACTGATCCACAGAGCAGGAATGGCGAGCAACCCAATCCTGTCCATCCCTTTCATCCTCTTCATCCTGTCAAATTCTTTCCGTCGGTCGCACGCACTCTCAGCGCCGCACAACCACATTCCGTCGTCCGGTCAGAAATTTCACAGCGGCGCGCGTCGGGGCGAGTTCTCCATCCACTCGTAGAATGACCGACCTACGGGGCGGCAATGTCGTCGCGACCAAATTCGATATTCCCCGGCTTCACGTCGGCCAGATAGATTCCATGCCCGGCGAGTTCCCGCATCACCTTGCGGACTTCGGGCCAGTTCTCGCCGAACTGCTCCCGCTTTTCTTCGACCCACTCCCGGTAGACCTCTTCGCCGTAGTCGGGCTGGTGATCGAGGTAGGCACCCGCGAAATCGAGAACGAACGGGGGCGAGACGATGTCCATTTCCAGGATCCAGAGATTGTCGTCGTAGCCGCGGAGTTTGGGAATATTGAATCGCCGAACCTGAAAAACCTCCAGATCGCGGAGTCGCAGGTACACATTCCGCTCGTTTTGGTACAATCCTAGGTACCGGAGCGCTTTGAGCGCGGTCTGGCGGGTTGTGGAAACGACCGTGCCGTCGTATCCATAACCGAGTTCGTCGACCAGTTGAATGTTGTGCCGTTCGGCATATTCCACCAACCGATCTGTCAGATTTTCATTCCAGTTGCTCATGATTCGAATCGGCAAGTCGTCACATTCGGCGGAGGTTCAACTCAACCTCCATGTCGGTCCCATCTCGTACCGCCTCGGTGCTATTTGTACCGACGAAATTCGATTCGCGAAACCGATCGCCCTCCCTCCCTGCGAGGGAATCCTGGAGATGAGCGTCGACGGGAGCGTCCATCGCTGGGAAGTCGTCCTCCCCGAGGGGGCGTCGGCGACGGAGTCCTGTACGCGGTGTGACACGGTCCGAATGTTGCCGTCAACCGATGAATCGGCGACGAATTGAGTTCGCGAGTGGATTGATTGCGATCGAACTCGACCCTGAAAAACTTTCACCGTACTTTCCGTCACACCTTGAATGCCCCCAGCGACTCACGTCCCAATGCCTTTTGACTTTCGCATTTTCCGTGTTGGCATCATCGGAACGTGTCGCTCGATTCCGCAGGCAATGTGGACCGGGTTACGGTTACTCACCGTTCTGACTCTCCTCTGTATTCACGCGACCGCCGCCGAGCCGTTGCCACCGGCTCAACTGGAATTCTTCGAAGCGCGGATTCGACCGGTTCTTGTCGAGCAGTGTTACAAGTGCCACAATTCGACGAAATCGGCAGAGGGAGGATTGGCGGTCGACCACCGCGCGGCTCTGCTCAAGGGCGGTGACAGCGGACCGATTGTTGTTCCAGGCAAGCCCGCCGACAGTTCGCTGCTGCCCATTCTGCGCCACGCAGGCAATGTCGTGAAGATGCCCAAAGACGGGGGCAAACTGGACGAGGCGGTCATCGCGGATTTCGGGAAATGGATCGAGATGGGTGTCCCCGATCCACGCGACACGCCCCCCACCGAACAGGAACTCGCCGCCGCGACGAGTTGGGAGAATCTGTTCAACAATCGCAAGAAATGGTGGTCGTTTCAACCCGTGGTGAAGCCCGTTGTGCCGATCGTGAACCAGGCTGACGAAGCGGCGAATCCGGTTGATCGTTTTCTGATCGCAAAACAACAGGAGCGAGGCTTGTCCCCGGCGGCGGCCGCCGACCAACGGGCGCTGTTGCGCCGTCTGACGTTTGTCCTCACCGGGTTGCCACCGACACCGGAAGAGGCGACCGCGTTTCTCGCCGACGAATCGGACGGGGCGTATGAAGCCGCCGTCGACCGGTTGCTCGATTCCCCGCGGTTTGGCGAGCGCTGGGCTCGGCATTGGATGGATCTGATGCGGTACTGCGAGTCGCATGGCAGCCAGGGGGATCCCGAACTGCCCAACGCGTACCGCTACCGCGATTATCTGATCCGCGCGTTCAACGACGATGTTCCGTACGATCAACTCGTCCGCGAACATCTCGCGGGAGATCTGTTACCAAACCCCCGTTGGAACGCAAAAGAGAATTTCAACGAGTCGTCGATCGGGCCGGCTCATCTGCGGATGGTCGAACTGGGGTTTGTTCCGGTTGACGCGTTGGATGATCAGGTCAAAGTGGTCGACAACCAGATCGACGTGGTCTCGAAGGCGTTTCTGGGACTGACGGTCTCCTGTGCCCGCTGCCACAATCACAAATTCGATCCGATCAGCCAGGAGGATTTCTACGCCCTCTATGGCGTCTTCGCGAGTTGCCACTCCAGTCAGGTTCTGATCGATTCGCCGGCGCTGCTGCAAAAGAATCGCGACGAGCTTCTGGCGCTCAAGCGGACGATTCGCGAGGGACTGGCGGCCAAATGGCTCGAGGTGGCCGGTCAGTTTGGCGAACGCCTGCGCGAACAGACCCGACGCGACGCGCAGCTCATCGACCTGAATGGCCTCGCGGCGAAAGTTCGCGAAGCGATCGCCACGATCGAGGATCCCGCTCGCGCCAAAGTCCTTCGGGAACGTGGCCTGAAAATCGCGGGGGGACTTCCGGTTCCTGACTCGCGCTGGAGTTTCGAGGGAGACGCCCGCGACGGTGTGGGATCGCACCACGGCGAATTGCTCGGCGGGGCGGTCCTCCGCGACGGCCGGCTGATTCTGAATGGAACGACGGCGAACATGCGCACCAGCTCCCTGGAGCGCGATTATCACGAAAAGACCCTGGAAGCGTGGGTCTCCCTCGCGAATCTCGATCAGCGCGGCGGCGGGGTGATCGGTCTCGACACTCCCGAGGGGCGGTTTTTCGATTCGATTGTGTTTGGCGAGATGAATCCCAAACACTGGATGCCCGGAAGCGATTTCTTCAACCGCACGCAGGATCCCGGCGGCCCGGCCGAGTCGGCCCCACTTGGCGAATTCGTGCATGTGGCGATCGTCTATTCGAAAGACAACGCGATCACCTTCTACCGCAACGGCGAGCGCTACGGGCAGACCTACAAAAAGGGGACGCTGCAGCCGTTTCTGAAAGGGAAGTCGCGGTTCCTGTTTGGTCAGCGACTGTCGGATATCAATCCTCCTCTGGCGGGTGAAGTCGAAGAGGCGCGGGCGTATGCGCGGGCTCTGTCGGAGGAGGAAATCGCCGCCTCGTTTCGAGCGGGGGCCGCGGGAGTGTCGGCGGACGAACTCGCGGCGGCACTGTCCGAGGAAGAACGGCAAACGGTCGCCCGGCTGAAAGCGAGACTCACGGATCTGACGCGCCAGTCGCAGGCCCTCAGCCGCGCTGACGCGGGAGCCGACGCGTGGAGAGTCGCTCTCGCCGACGCCACCACCAACAGCGCCAATCCGCTGCATCCCTTGCGGCTGGCGACGACGGAAGCGGGGCGGTCGGTCACGGATTCGGACTTCCAGGAGAAGTGGTTGAAACTCGTGGAGTATTGGAACGCCGAACGCAAATCGCGGGTGGAATTCAACGCCTCCCGCTTCACACCTTTGTGGGATTTGCGAACTGCGGGACACAGCCAATGGTCCCGTTCCGGAGTCGGTTTGCCTCAGGAACCGACTCACAACGGCGAATTCAGCATTGAGCCGGACGGAGATCGCGTTCTGACCGGACTCCTGTCGGCCGGTATCTTCAGTCACACTCTCACCCGCAAACACCCGGGGGTCTTCACATCCCCCCGTTTCACGATTGAGACGGACAGTGTTTTCCTGCGGGCGCTGGGACAGAACAGCATGGCCCGGCTGGTGATCGAGAACTATCCGATCGGTAACGGAGGCATCTACCCGGCGACCCGGCTCAATCAGACGGAAGCCGGTTGGTTGCGACTCGATACGAATTACCGCAAAGGTTCGCGAGCCTATTTCGAATTCGTTACCGATGCGACCGAACGGGCGCACTTTGGGGTCGTTCAGACGTTGGCCAGCAATCAGAGTGAACTCCCCCGCGAAACCGCCGTCGCCATCCTGCCGGTGTTGCGGGGAGACGCGCCGCGAACCGTCGATGATCTCGCGGACCGTTACAGTCAGAGACTGCGGGACGCCGTGCGGGCCTGGCGGGAGGACTCGCTGAATGAAGAAGACGCCGCCTTATTGGGGTTCTTTACCGCGCGAGATCTGCTCCCCACGACGCTGACGGCTTTGCCACAACTGAAGGAAGCCGTTGAACGCTATCGCCAGCTTGAGCGCGAGATTCCCGTCCCGCGTCGCGCGCCGGGCGTTCTGGAGATTGAACCGTTCGATCAGCCGTTGTTCACTCGAGGCGTTCACACCCGTCCCGCGGAACGGGTCGCTCGACGCGGTTTGAGCCTGTTGGACGCCACCCCGTTCGCGACGCGACACAGTGGACGTGCGGAACTCGCGGAGCAGATCGCTTCGCCGACGAATCCCCTGCTCGCCCGGGTCATGGTGAACCGACTCTGGCATCACACCTTTGGACGGGGACTGGTCGCCACGGTCGACAATTTTGGCCATCTGGGAAATAAACCAACCCATCCCGAACTGCTCGATTATCTGGCGGTGCGGTTTATGGAAGAGCGGTGGTCGGTCAAATCGCTGTTGCGGTTGTTGGTGACATCGCGGGCGTTTCGACAGTCTTCGCAGGCTTCGTCGGACGCACACCGGATCGATCCGGCGAATCTTCTGTTGTCGCACATGCCGGTCCGGCGACTGGAGGCCGAGGCGATTCGCGACGCCACGCTGGCGACGACCGGTCAACTCGATCTGGCGATGTACGGTCCCGGGATCAACGTCTATTACGTCGCAAAGACGGAAGGGGGTGGTCCCAAAGGTCCACTCGACGGCGACCGCCGACGGAGTGTCTATCTTCGGATTCGTCGCAACGCCCACAATCCGTTTCTGGAGGCGTTCGACGCCCCCAAACCCGCGACAACGCGCGGCAAACGCGACACCACCAATGTCCCCGCGCAGTCGTTGACGATGCTCAACGACCCGTTTGTCATTGACCAGTCGGCGAAATGGGCGAAGAAATTGGTCGCCGACGGTTTGGAGCCGGCCGAGCGAATCCGCAAAATGTACCTGTGCGCGTTCTGTCGCGAACCGAATGCCGCCGAGATGCGGGAAACTCTAGCCTACCTGAACGACCTGATCGCCGAGCATGAGGCGGGCCCCGCCGACGCGGCCAAACAGGAACTTGTCTGGCAGGATCTGGCGCATGCGATCTTCTGTCTGAAGGAATTCGTCTATGTTCACTGACAGTTCACGGTTCACCCGCCGGCAGATCCTGAACGGCGCGTCGACCGGCTTCGGCATGGTCGCGTTGTCGGCGTTGCTGGCCGATGGGGCATTGGGGAATGAGCCGGTGGCGGTCGCGGCCGATCCGACCAATCCGTTCGGACCCAAGCCGGTGCAGTTCCCGGCCAAAGTGAAGAGTGTGATCTTCTGCTTCATGTCGGGCGGGGTGTCGCATGTCGACACGTTTGACCCGAAGCCCCGGCTCAAGATCGACCACGGCAAACCGATGCCGGTCCCGGTGAAGCCGACGATGTTCAACGCGAACGGGAATATCATGATGAGCCCGTGGGAGTTTCAGCCGCGCGGAGAGAGTGGCATTCCGGTGAGCGAGCTGTTTCCGCACATTGGTGCGTGTGCCGACGACTTGGCGGTCATTCGTTCGATGACCAGCATCGGGAATGAACACGCGCAGGCGAACTACTTCATTCATACGGGGTTTTCGCTGGCCGGGTTTCCGAGCGCGGGGGCGTGGATTACATATGGTCTGGGGAGCGAATGTCGGGATTTGCCGGGGTTTGTTGTTCTCGCCAGCGGCGGCGCTCCGCTCGGGGGCATCAACATTTTCGGAAACGGGTTTCTCCCCGCGCTGCATCAGGCGTCGCTGATCGACCCGACCCAGCCCGAACCGTTGGCGAACATTGTTCCGAGGGAATTGGACCGCAGGCAGCGCAGGCGGTTGAAATTCGTCGAGCAGGTCGATCGCGAACACCTGAGACAGCTTCAGGGGGAAGAGCAGATCGAGTCGGCGATTCGGAATTATGAAATCGCATACCGCATGCAGTCGGCGGTTCCGGATTTGGTCGATCTCGGTGGAGAGACGGCGGCGACCAAGTCGCTGTATGGACTCGATTCGCCGGCGAAAGAGACGGCGGAGTATGGTCGACAGTGTCTGTTGGCGCGGCGACTGGTCGAACGGGGCGTGCGGTTTATTGAACTCACCTGTCTGCCCCGACCGGCCGAGCTGGGCCAGATTGGCAATCCGTGGGATCAGCACGGGGGACTGAAGACGGGGCATGCCGAGATGGCGCAGCAGGTGGATCAGCCGATCGCGGGGTTGATTCGCGATCTGAAACAGCGGGGACTGTTTGAGGAGACGTTGATTGTCTGGGCGGGGGAATTCGGCCGGACACCGTTCGCGCAGGGGAGTGACGGGCGGGACCACAATCCGTATGGATTCAGCGTCTGGCTCGCCGGCGGGGGAGTCAAAGGGGGAACGATCTACGGCGCGACCGACGACCTGGGATATCACGCAGTCGAAAATGTGTCGACGGTTTACGATTTGTGGGCGACAGTGCTGCATCTACTCGGTGTCGATCATGAGAGGCTCACGTATCGCCACGGGGGTCGGGATTTTCGCTTGACGGATGTGCATGGGGCGGTAATTTCGGGGGTGATTTGAAGAGCCGATCTGGCCCCAGGCGTCGTGAACAAATTCGCGGAGTTTGTGGATCTTTTCATCGCGTGGACAGCTTTCCCAACTCAGAAGAGGATCAACATGGCTCGGCGCGTGGAATCAACCCGGTGGAGATTTGGCGTGGCGCGTGGCGTACTGAAGAGTGTCGCGCTGCTGTTATCAGTGACGAGTCTGGCGTTTGCGGGGATGGGACGCGCGGTCTCGGCCGCCGAGCCGGCGTCACTGGCTTTTGTTCCCGAAGACGCGGTGTTTGTGGGAACGGTCCGTCCCGCGGACTTGCTGACGCGACCGGAATTCGCCCCTCTGGCCAAATCGCTGAAGGAGATGGGAGACGCGAAGAAGGGGTTGGGGGTTGAGATCGACGAAATCGAGCGGGCGACGCTGGTTGTTCGGCCGAAGGAAATCGCCCCTGGGCGAAGTGGGCCGGAACCGCTCGGCATCATCGTGGAAATGAAAAAACCGGCGTCACTGGCAGCGATGATCAAAACCCTGTTTCCGAGTGCGGCCCCCCAGAAGATCAATGGGCAGACGATCTTCCAGAACAATCCGGGACCGCCGTTCTGCTATTACCCCATGAACGACAAATCGCTGATCTTTTCGGGGGATCCGGCGAGCCTCGGGCTGATGCTCGCCGCCGGCAAAACGGGAGCGGTCAAGGCGAAATGGGCCAGTGAATGGAAGGATGTTTCGACCGCGGTCGCGGGAGCCGTCATTCATGTGGAACCGTTGCGGGATTCACTCACTGCGGAAATGCAGAACGCGCCCCCGGGAATGGCACCGATTGTGGCGATTTTTTCGCCTCTGTATTTGAATGTCAACACCATGAGACTGGTCGTGGGACTTGACAAGCAGGCCTCAATTGCTTTGACGATCACCGGTTCGAATGACGACGACGGCAAAAAACTGAAAAACACGGCCGACGTTGGGGTCAACATGGCCAATGGCATGCTCATCCAAGTGAAGGGAGAAGTCGACCGAATGCCGGGCGCCGAAGGGGCGATGATGAAGCGGCTGCATGAAACCGCCACCGCCTTTGTCAACGGGGTGAAAGTCACCCAGACGCAGGGACGGGTCGTCGCGACCGGGTCACTGCCGGCCGCCGAGACCAGCACATTGCTATCGTTGATGGTTCCCGCGGTTTCCTCGGCTCGGGAGGCGGCCCGCCGTGCCCAATCGACCAATAACCTCAGGCAGATCGCACTTGCGATGCACAATTACCACGACACCTACGGCAAGTTCCCCGCCGCCGTCATGGATGGACCCGACGAAACCGCGACGTACAGTTGGCGCGTCGCGCTGCTTCCGTTCCTTGACCAAATTGCGTTGTACAACGAGTACAACCGCAATGAGCCATGGGACAGCGAAGGGAACAAAAAGATTCTGGCGCGGATGCCCACGATCTTCCGCTGTCCGACTGAACCCGAAGACTCGACCGACGCCTGTTATTACGCCCTGGTCGGACTCGACACGGTCTTCGTGAATGATCAGGCGATTGGCATTGCCGACATCACCGATGGAACGTCGAACACCCTGATGATCGTCGAGGCGAAACGGGCGATTCCCTGGACCAAACCTGAGGATATTCCCTACGACGCCGAAAAGGAGATTCCCAAGCTTGGGGGCTTCTTCCAGGGAGGATACTGCGCCGCGTTCTGTGACGGAGCGGTGCGGTTCATCTCGGACATGCTCGACAAGGCCACGCTGCGGGCATTGATCACTCCCGACGGCGGTGAACAGATTCCCGGCTTCTGATCGCGTGGAACAGCCGCTCAACCCGGCCGGCCAGCAAACGCTGACCGGCCACCGTTTTTGATTCCGGCACCGGAGAAAGTTCCCCTCGCGTCCCCCCCACCACTTCCGATAAACTCTCGTTGATGTCCCGTTCGTGGTTCAGTCTCCGGAAGTCGCGCCCATGCTGTTTCCCATTCGGCCCGCAGCATTTTTCGTTCTGATCGTTTTGTTGGCCGGCTATGGGCTTTGTCCGGGAAACGCGGCTGCGGCCGACACGGTCCACGTTCTTTACGACAACGACCAGGCAGTCGCACTCACGAAAAAGACCGGCAAACCTCTATTGGCGATTGGGGGGACGCTCAACTGCCCCTATTGCGTCAAAATGGCCAAGCAGTTGGAAACGAATGAAAAACTCGCCCCACTCGCGTCGAAATTCGTTATCCTCAAAATCGACACCAGCACTCCGCTTTGGAAGGAATGGACCGATCGTTACGAGGTCGAAGGAGATGGCGTGCCCCAGGTGATCATCCTGCGTGGAGATGGCAAGCAGCTTTACGGCAAAACGGGCGCTCCGGTGGAATTGGACCAGTTTCTCCAACGGCATCTGGCCGACGCCGGCAAGATCCTCTCGGCACAGGAATTGAGCGACCTCGACAAGCTACTCAAGGAGGCACAAAAATTCTTCAAACGGAAGGACTACGCGAAGGCGATTGAACTGGGGCAGGAATGCGTTCATTCCGACTGTTACGCCGCCACGGTCAATGAAGCCCGCAAACTGTTGTCGCAAATCGAAGATCGATCTCGGATCGTGCTGAAGGACGCGGAGAAGAAGCTCGCCTCCAAAGACAAATCGCTGGAGGGGGCGATCGCGCTTCTCGAGTTGGCGAAGACCTTTGAAAAACACTCGTCCGCGTCTGGCCCAATCGCGCAAACACTCGAGGAGCGACAGGAGGATCCCGCATTCGCGCCATTGTTCGCGCAGGCGGTCCTCGTCACTCGGGCACAACAGTTGGAAGCAGCGAAGAAGAAGGACGACGCGCTCGCCGCCTGGAGAGAGATTCTGTCATTGCATCCCGACACCCCCGCCGCCACTCTGGCGGAAAAGCGGGTCGCCGATCTGGAGAAACGCTCCGGTGGATCCCAGAGCGTCAAAAAAGATCCGAGCGCCGACGGGGAGTCCAAGCGGGCCGCTTCGCTGCTTCGGTTGGGGAAGCAGTTGATCAAATCCAAGCCGACCGACGCCCGCGAGTATTTTGAACGGGCGATCACGACGGCTCCCGATTCGGAGGCTGCCGACGAGGCTCGGGAACTTCTGAAGACGCTCGATTGATTCCGTCGACCGCCAAGTCGGGGCACGATATCATTCGGAAGTTCGGGAGCCACTGTCGCGACAGTCCCCGGAGCGAAGATCTGTCTGGACGGCCGCTGGTAGGCGTCCAATCGAATGGCCGCCCGCGCACTCGCAACGACCGCGCGGCGCGACGGTTTTCCTGGAGTGTTCTCAATGGTTGGCGTACGAAGTGGTTTGGCGTTGTCTGTGTGCGCGTTGCTGTTCGTCACGGGGTGTGTGCAATCGACCTCGGTCCCGGCACCCGCGCCGCCGCCTCCCGCCGCCGCTGGCGGGGTTCCCGGTCCGATGGGTCCCCCTCCCGCGATGGGACCGGCCGCTCTGCCGCAATGGCAGGATGCCCCCGTGGCATTCGCCGACGGAAAGGTCGCGCTCTCGGGCAGCAACACCAACATCACGTTTGTCGGAACGAAGAACGACGGACAGCACGAGGGTGGCTTCAAGACGCTCACGGGGACGGTCGACGCGACCGAAGACGGCAAGGGGATCGCGAAGATCAGCCTCGAAATCGAAACCGATTCGCTGTGGAGCGATAACCCGCAGCTCACTTCGCATCTGAAGAACACAGATTTCTTCGATGTGAAAGAACATCCCAAAGCGACGTTCGTCACCACGGAGATCGCCGCCGTCGAAGGTGCCAGCCACACTCACAATCTGACCGGCGATCTGACACTGCACGGCGTGACGAAGTCGATCACAGTGCCCGCCACGGTCACAAGCAGTGACGCTGGCTGGGTGTTGAAGTCGACTTTCAAGATTGAACGGAAGGATTTCGGAATGGAATTCGGCCTGGAGAAAGTCAACAACGAAGTGTCGATTTCAGTCGCCATCGGCGTCGCCCAACAGTAATCATGGGGCCAGCCACTCTGGTGAGCGTCGGCGTTGTGCCGGCGCTCGTCGCGTTGATTGTGTTCGCCCTGGTGTGGCGGCTGTCGGGAATCCGTACAGCCGCCGCTCCGGTCGCCGTCGCCGGGATGGCGTTCGCCGTCGGCGTCTGCGCAGGGTACGTGGCGCTGATCCGTGTCGCCAAACTGGCACCGGCGTTTCCCAACGATGGCTGGCAGTGGCTCCCTTGGTTGGCGCTCCTCGCTTCGACACTGGTGTGCGGAGCAGCCAGTCCCCGGTTCCCGCGCTGGGTGGTTCCGTCGATCGCCGCGTTTGTCGCGATTTTGACCGTCGCGATCATCGTCCCACGCTGGGTCAGCCTGGCACCGCAACGCCCGGTGTGGATGGCGGTGGGCGCTGTCGCGATCTGTGGCGTCTGGATCCTGCTCGATACGTTGTGGCGGGAGCGAGTGACTTTGTCGGCGACGGTGGCGGTCGGACTTTCGGGTACCGCGACGGCTGCCGTATTGGCGCTGGCCGGGAGCCTGAAATTCGGACTGCTCGCGGGACTGGCGGTTTCGGCTTTTGGGGGAACGGTACTGGCAACACGGATCGGCCGCGTTCCAACCGCGCAGCGGGGAATCCTCCTCGGGTATTGCACGCTGGTGATGGGCATCCTGCTAGTGGGCTGGTTGTACAGCGCAGACAGCGCTCCCCCGGCGTCGTTTCTGTTGCCGGCGCTCGCCCCTGCGGTGATTGGAATCCTGGGTCATCCCCGCGTCAAAGCGCGCACGGGTCGCTGGCAGGGGCCGCTGGAATTGACTCTCGCGGCGGTTGCCAGCGGTGTCGCGGTCTGGATGGCGTGGCCGACCGAATCCTGGTAACTCGACAGCCTTCTCACGCACTCATTTGATTCCCGGAACTTGAATTCCCCCTCCATGACCAGTTACTCCACCCGACTTGCTACTGCCATCCGCGCCACGGGAAATCCGGTGTGTGTGGGACTCGATCCCCGGTGGGACAATCTGCCGCCGTTGTTTCGGGAACGGGCGGCGGCACGGCCCGGTTCGTTTCTCGATCAAAAGGCGTTTGCCTATGAGGAGTTTTGCAGTCGGATTGTGGAGATCGTCGCGGGAAAAGTCCCGGTCGTAAAACCACAGTCGGCGTTTTTCGAAGAGTGCGGGCCGGCCGGCGTGACGGCATTGTGGCGGGTCATGCGCCGCGCGCGACAGGCGGGGCTGTTGGTGATCTGCGATGCAAAGCGGGGTGACATCGGCAGCACCGCCGAGGCGTACGCTCAGGCGTATCTCGCCGACGATGGCGAAGGCCCTGGACAAGGGGGAGTCGACGCCCTGACGATCAATCCCTACCTGGGGCGTGACACGCTGGAACCATTCGTTCGTGCCGCCCAGACACATGGTCGCGGGTTGTATGTCCTGGTGCGAACCAGCAATCCCGGAGCGGGAACATTCCAAGACATCCGCGACACCGCCGACCAGATGGTCTATCAGCGAGTCGCGGCGGTCGTCGAACAGCTCGCGGTCGAAACCAAAGGGGACGAGCCCTACGGTTGCGTCGGGGCGGTGGTGGGGGCGACCTATCCGCGGGAGTTGGTGGAATTGCGGGGGGTGATGCCGCACGTTCCGCTGTTGATTCCGGGGTATGGCAGCCAAGGGGCCAAAGCGGCCGATGTCGCCGCCGGATTCGGCAACGACGGCGTGGGGGCGGTCGTGAACAGCTCGCGGGCGATCATTTTCGCGCACGAACGCAAAGACTTTCGCGAGCGGTTCGCCCCCCACCAGTGGGAACAGGCTGTGGCCGCCGCGACCGAAGAGATGATCGTCGAACTCTCCCGGTATTGTTGACCAGGCGGAGGGTAGCGTGGATCTTAATCCACGTGATACCTCGCACGGCCGGAAACGAGACAATTTCTCGGCTCCATCAAATTGTTATTGCTGAAGCGACCTGCGATCGTGTGGACTGGGAGTGTTTCGATTTCAGCCACTGATTCCGAGGGCAGGAATGGCGAGCAACTCCATCCTATTCATCCTATTCATCCTATTCATCCCTTTCATCCTCTTCATCCTGTCAAATTCTTTCCGTCGGTCGTACACACTCCCAGAGCCGCACAGCCACATTCTGAACCCGAGTCGGAGGGGCGGGTGGATTGGGTCTTGGAATTCCACGCTACGGACACTTATCCCCGGCGATCGAGAACAAAGAAAAACAACCGCCCGCTGGAATACCAAAATCGGCGGCGTTTCCGGTGGCGGCGTCAGTTGACACTCGCACGGCCGACTCCCATTGGTCGCTGGTCGTGGCACCCTTCTACAATTCAGGCGGGTGGTTGAAGAAACAAAGGGCCGTTCCCTCCCGCAGGATGGAACGGCCCAAAATTCAATTCGAGATTGCGGACTACCGCCGACGGCGACCGCTGCTGTTTCCGCCGCGTTGCCGGGGAGGTCCACCACGACTGGGGCCACTGTCCGAAGGGGACGCCTTCAACAAGTACGAAATCGCCTCTTCCCAGCTTGGAACATCGTCGAAGTTGACGATCGGTTCGGCACCTTCGTCTTCGTCGGACGCGCCGTTGGGGCCATCCTCGGGGTCTTCATCGTCGAAGCCCACGCGGTCTTCGATCGATTCGAAATCAGCCTCACCCCAGTCTTCCGGACGGGAGGTGTTCTTCCGGCGACCGCGATCTCGTCGATTGCGACCGCCCCGTCCGCCAGCGGAATCCCCCTCATCGTCAACATCCGTTTCGGCCTCGACGTCCCGACGAACGGGACGATCATCGGACTCGACGCGCGCCTCATCACGGGAACCGCGTCGCTCGCCACGTTCAGGACGAGGCGTCTCGCGAGCCGGGGCTGACTGTGCGGCAGCCGACGGGGCCGCTTCGGGTCGGCGGGATTCACCACCGCGATCGACGCGACTCGATGCCCGGCGACCCTCCGACGGGCGACCTTCGGACGGACGTCGTTCGGACTGACCGGGACGGCCGCTCCCTTCGCGGCGCGGACGATCGCCCCGCCGGTCTTCGGAACGAGCCGGCTCAGGAGCGCGGGGCGCGGGAGCGTCGGGAAGTTCTTCTTCCGACTCATCCCAGTCACCACCCGCATCGATCTTTTTCGCGACCGAACTCGACGGGGGATTGGCGCTCGGACGAGCCGGCGCGGCACCCGTGACTTCGTCTTCAGGCCGACGACGGCGACGGCGACGGCGACGACGCGGTTCCGAATCGTCACCCTCCTCCTCGTCGTCACTGTCCGCTTCCGGGCTGTCGCTCTTGGGACTGACCACCGGAGGAACTGGAGCCGGGCGCTGTGGCTTCGCGGCGCGCGGCGCGGGAGCGGCGGGTGCTTCGGTTTCGCTTTCGAAGTCCCAGATTGGTGCGACCTCTTCTTTGACAACCTCACGCGGCGCAGGGCGATCGTCACGCTCTTCGTTTTCGCGGGTGGCACGAGGCGCTTCACGCACTTCTTCCGGTCGCTCACGGGGACGATCGCCCTTGGCACTACGGTCGTCTTTGCGCCCGCGACCACGTGGACCTTTATCTCCCCCCCGACTCTCGCCTCCACGCCCCGACTGAGACCTTCCGCCTGAATGCGATCGACCGCCAGACTGCGGCCGGCTGGGAGCCGGGCTGCGGTCGGAGACTTCTGGCTCGACCGGCTGTGTTTCTTCCGCCGCCGGGCTGGCGGACTGGCTCGAACCCGAACTGTCATCCCAGTTCCAGTTGGCGAGCGCGTCCCAATACGAATCTTGGGGAGATGACCCGGTGGCCGGCTTCGGCTGCGGCGACCGCAGGTCGGTTCGCTCCGGTTCGCTCGATTCGAGGTCAGCAGCGGGCTCAACGCGTTTTGTCCGCTTCGCTTTCACCGGCGGTGGCGCCTCGTCCTCGTCTTCCTCGAAGACCGGTGCGGGCTCCTCTTCGGGTTCGTCGAACAGAAGGTCGGCGAGCGATTTCTTCTTCGGCGGCTCGGCCGTCGGGACCGGCTTTTCACCGGTCAGAATCGCTTCCAACTCGTTGAACGGCGGAACTTGCGCGCTCGACTTCGAACCCCCTGCGGTTCCCGAGCCGCCCGTATTCTGAGCCGCCGTGTGTTCTTTGCCAGGTGTTGTGCCGAAGAGCTGCTCCGCCAGATCTTCCCAGGGATCGTCAGAGTCGGCACCCAATTTCTTTGCGAAGTCGTTCATCCCAAGAGTCTACCGTCTCTTGGAAGGGTTCTCAAGCGGAACATCGCCCCCCACCTGCTGGATTTCCCGCCCCCCGGTCGCCTCCTGTTTGGCAAGCGCCGTCTTCAACGTCTTCTGATACTTCGATGCGGGCTGAAAACCCGAAGCCGATGCCAGAACCTCGCCGTCCGGAGTCAGTACCACCGTCGTCGGCAACCCCTCCACTTCCAACGCTTCACTGATCTCTGGATGTTCGTCCACGTCGATGTGCAGCGGGATGAATTTGCCATTCACCAAGTCGACCACTTTGGAGTCGGCCAGCGTCTCTCGTTCCAACTTTCGGCACCAACTGCACCTTTTGCCACTGAACACCAGTAACATCGGCTGCCCAGTCGCCTGCGCCATCTTATAGGCCGACTTCGGATCCTTCGCCCAGAGAACCTCGTCGGCTTTTTCCGCAGAGGCCTTTTGTACATTCCCACGACTGGTTCCCGTATCGGGAACACGGGTCCGCGCGTTCGCCGCCGCACCGGCAGCCCGGGAGAGAGGTTTCTGGCTGGGGGACTTGGGCTTTTCCGCGGCGTACAGGCTCTGGAATCCGACGCCAATTCCCAACGAAATCGCGAACAGCCAGTGGGCGGTTTTGTGCATGGTATTCTCCAGAAGGATTTATCGGCATCTCCGGAAGAATCCCCCCACAACTTCCAGGGTGAATTCCTTCGGAATTTGCGCATCACGCCAATTGCGTGCTAGAGTTTCATTGGACCGATTCCCCGGATCAAACAGACTCACCATGCGTTCGCATTCACCGCCATCACGATTCAGATCCGGACTGGCACTGGTGCTGGTTTGTCTGACCGGCTGCGCGGGGATGGGCCGTTCTCAGCAAACGTTCCGCTGGGCGGAACCGATCGAGTCTTCGAGGAGCAGTACAACCGCCCCCTTGGGAGCGCAGCCCGGCCGGGTTCAGCGCCCGGCTTCTCCCAGGCGCCCTCCGTCCGGTGATCGGTCGAAAATCGAACCTCGCCAGCCCCAAGAAGCACAACAACCGAACCCGACCGACTCCACTGACGTCGATCCTGGCCGTCATTTGGAAGAGACCGATACCCCCACTGAGCCGACCGAAACAGAACCCCGAACCTCCGGGAAGCTCTCGGTTCCGTCCATCGACCTGGAAGAGATTATTCCCATCGGCGAACTGGAGCTGGAGGTTCGCGCTCCGGACCAGTCCGCGGTCGATCGGCTGACGACTTACCATATCACGCTGCGTAACAGCACAGCGGAGCCGGCGAACAATCTGAGTGTCGTCTGCCGTCTTCCCCAAGGCGTGAGATTCCCGGGATCCGACTCCGACGAACTGGCCGCCACGACCGGCCGACTGGAGCAGGGAGAGACCAAAGAGTGGGATCTGTCGTTGATCGCCGATTCCTCTGGATCGAAATGCTGTGTCTTTCGGTTGCAACCCGAAGGCCATCGTGACTGCGATCCACCAACGGTCGAACGCAAAGTCTGCGTCGAGTTTTTCGATCGGCAATTCTCACTCGAGATTCTGGGGCCGACGAAGCGTGTCGAAACCGACCGAGCCGAGTTTGTCATCAATGTGGGAAACCCTTCAGACAAGCCCCGAGAACGGGTGCAGCTTCAAATCTCTTTCGATCGTGTCTTCGAGCCGCGAGATGTGACCGAAGGGGCGGTTGGCACACCGGGGAGTCCGATTTTGACCTGGGACCTGGGAACACTGGAAGCGGGGGCGAAGCGGCAGATTCAAGTGGAATTTGACTGCAAGTCTCCCGCCCGCCGCGCCTGTGTGCGTGCTGAGATCACCTCGCCGGGAATGGAACCCGAACAAGAGGAAGCGTGCGTGGAAGTCGCAGCGCAATCGGGATCGCTGACGGTGAAACTCTCGGACCGGGTCGAGCCGTTCCGCGTGGGAAGTCGCGGGATCTATGACCTGCGTGTGAAAAACCTCGACGTCAAATCCGCGCGAAAAGTGGCGATTGAAATTAGGCTGCCGGAGGAACTAGTCGTCCTCTCTGCGAAGCTGAAACGGGGGGACGAAGAACTGGAAGTTCAATACTCCGTCCGGGACGACAAGCTGATCTTCGACCCGGTCGACTGTCTCCCGGCGGACGAAGAACTTATCGGCGTCATTGAAGTCGAAGGAGTCTCCGCGGGCCGCGTGCAACTGACGGCCAGTGTCACCAGTTCCCTGAATCCGCAACCGGCGACGACCTCGGAACTGACGGTGATTGAGCGGTAGTCCGCCGATCGAGGTAGGAAGAGGGGGGCGGGCATTTTGCTCGAGTGGTTGCTCGGTCGCGGGAGTCCCATCGTCGGCGGTGGTATACTGTGCGGATCGATGCGACAGCCTTCTTGCACACGGTTGGAAATGAGCAGCCCCTTTCCTGGACTCGATCCCTGGTTGGAACAGTACTGTGGCGACGTGCATACCGCATTCATGGTCTATGCCCGTGATTTGCTGAACGAACAACTGCCGGCCGATCTGCAAGCCCGAGTCGAGGAAGAGTTGGCCATCAATGGTGACACTGCGGACGCTTCAAATTTTGGACGTACCGATGTCGCCGTCGTCGAACCGGAGGGGCGGCTGGTCGCTTCGGCAGAAGCGGCTGCGGGTGCCGTCGCGACGCCCGTGCTGATCCCTTTGGACCAGGAACCGCAGACTTGGCGGCGACTTGAAATCGTCGACTCCGACGCAGCTCGGGTGATCACGGTCGTCGAGTTGTTGAGTCCCGGGAATAAAGGCAGTCTGAAGCGACGACAGGCGTATCGCGCGAAAACCCGAAAGGTTCTCGCGAATGGCGTGAATCTTGTCGAAATCGACATGGTTCGGTCTCGGACGCATGTTGTCCGTGTTCCAGAAGAAAGACTCTCGGCACAGTTGCAGAGACGCCCCTTGATCTGCGTGCGGCGAACCCATCGACCGGCGGCGGAAGTCTACGTCGCGCCGCTGCGTGAGCCGCTCCCGGCAATTGGCATCTCTTTACGGCCGACGGACACCGACGTCGTTCTGCCTCTGCAGTCGGTGTTCGACGAGATCTACCGCAAGGGGCGCTACAGTCGACTTGATTACCGGCTGCCTCCCAAACCAAAACTCACGCGGGACGACGACGCTTGGGCGGACGAAATTCTGCGGCGAAACGGACGCCGTTGAATGTCCGCCACGCACCGCTCAAGGGGGGGCAGTTTTGTAGCGATGACGCTCCGCGTCGTCGCTCCGGTTGTGGTTCCCGCGAAGCGGAACCACTCCATCGACCAGCCAGACCAGTCGAACCCCCGCTTCGAAATATTCGCGAACCTTCCGCCGCATCTCGGCTGCGGTGTTCTTGCGGCTGATCACTTCGACCGCCAGATCCGGAATGACGTTCGCGATGGCGTCGCGCGGAATTTGCCCCCCCGGAAGGCGGCCGCGCGAAAAAAAGGCGACATCCGGCATGCGAACGAGCCCGACGATCAACCGGATGGGGCCATCGGCTCCAGAAACGATCCCGATTCGGTTTTGTTCGAGGTAAGATTCAATCAAGTATCCCAAAATGTGCGCCAGTCGACTTTCAAGGAAGCCAGCGGGTTTCTCCACCAGGACGCCGTCGACCAGTTCGCAAAGTCTCCGCCCCGCCGCGTCCTCCGCCAGAAGATCCGCCTCGGTCGCCGTCCCGGGAGCAGGGCGTAAGCGGATCCGCTCGAGGGGAACCGATCCCAGACGCTCGACCAATTGGTCCAGCGTCTCGATGTCGGATGGTGGAGCGGCGGTGATCATGGAGTGAGGGTACCACGGGAAAAGTCGTGCGGGAATTTCGCATACTTGACGTACCGCCGTCACACGTGCAACGGACGCGGCCGCCACGCGTGCGTAGCCCCAACGGGGCGTCATTCGATAGCCGAGGGTGGAGCCGAGGGGCAGGGCATCGCCCTGACCCTCGGCGCAGCCCTGGGACGCGTCCCACCACAACATATCCGTTAAGCCCCAACGGGGCGCAACCGAACCACGCGACCCGCACACGATGTCGTCGAATCGTTTCGAAACCGCATTTTCGCAGAACATGTGATACGACGCGTCATCGTGGTCGCGGTGTACGGTGACCATGGCAATGCGGGTTGCGCCCCGTTGGGGCTTGACGTCGGTGGGCGGTCTTCGAACCCAGGGCTCCGCCCCGGATCTGGGCTTCGCCCAGACACGGGGCTACACCCTGGGCTATCGAATTTCGCCCCGTTGGGGCAGCCGACGGCGGGGCCACCTTGTTGAATTTCGGTACCTTTGGGAATGTCAACTGAGTCCTTGGAACGGGACATTCGCATCCATCCCACGGGTCGATCGAACCAACGGGGCAACTGCGGACGTCGCGCGGCCCTTATACCGCGAGCGAGATGGAGTCGGGGTCTTCATCGAGCGACCCCTTGCCGGCTCGTCCGGCAGGTGAAGGAGATCGGTGGCTCACACGACACGCCTCGATCGCGACTCAGACCCCTGCCACGTCCTGTGGTGGCTTGATTCGCATCAGGGACGCGCACAGTCGCTTTCAATTGACCCCAACGGGGTTTGATCCCATAGCCCAGGGTTGGTCGAGAGGAGCGAGACCTACCCTGGGTTGGTGAATCGTCACCGAACCGTACCCTGAAAGGGTTCCATCCCAATCGCACGAAGGAACAGCTCATCTATTTGCGGAACGAATCCATGAACCATTGATGGATCGATTCACGCGTTCGCCCCTAATATAACCCTTTCAGGGTAAGAACCGGTTTGTCGCATGACCCAGGGTAGGTCTCGCTTCGCTCGACCAACCCTGGGCTTGGCTATAAAGCCCCTTCGGGGCAGACGCGGATCGCTGAATCGATGTCACGTGACCGCCAACTTTGCTTAACCACTGGTGATTCGGTTTGTTCGAAGGATCTCACAAACCACGCAATTGATCTTGGACAGGCCCTTACGGCTCGCCACACGCTTCGCGCACGCGGTGGTCGATTTCCTCCGCGGGGATACTGATCGCCGAAAGGAGTTGCTGGTAGTTCTGGAGCACGACCGACATATGTGGGTGCGGATGCCCCGTTCGATGGCCGAAGAGTGCTAAGATTCGAACGACCCGCGCCATCAGCGGCTCGGCCTCCGACAGACGGTTCGTGGCCTGTAGCAACTGCGCCAGGTTGTTGAGTCGAATGGCGACGTCAGGGTGCTCTGGGCCGTACGAGTGCTCGTCGATCGCCAGCGCGCGGCGCATCAGCGGCTCGGCCTCCGACAGACGGTTCGTGGCCATGAGCAACTGCGCCAGGTTGTTGAGGGCAGTGGCAACGTTCGGGTGGTTTTCGCCGAGTGACTTTTCGAAAATGCGGACGCCCCGCGCCATCAGCGGCTCGGCCTCCGACAGACGGTTCGTGGCCTCGAGCAACTGCGCCAGGTTGTTGAGGCGAATGGCGACGTTCGGGTGGTCTGGGCCGTACGAGTGCTCGTCGATCGCCAGCGCGCGGCGCATCAGCGGCTCGGCCTCCGACAGACGGTTCGTGGCCTGGAGCAACTGCGCCAGGTGGTTGAGGTGAATTGCGACGTCCGGGTGTTCTGGGCCGTACGAGTGCTCCTCGATCGCCAGCGCGCGGCGATATAACTGCTCGGCTTCGGGAAACCGAATGCGCTGTTGGTAGAATAACCCCAATTCGTTCATCCAACGGGCGGCTCGTTGCGTCTGCCCCGCCTTGTCGGCTCGATCAACCAAGTCGGCCACATGCGGTGCCAGAGGATTCCAGACGGGCCAGTTCCGGACATCCATCGGCACTCCGGGTTCGATCGCATCCAGAAGGACAAACACCCTTGCCATTCGCTCGTTCCGTCGTTCTGGTTCCATCCGCTCGCGCGTCACCTCCTGCACCAGCCGATGCACACTCAATTCCGTTTGATCGAGTCGGATCATCGAGACGTCGGCCAGTTCCACCAGCGCTTCTTCAACCTCGTGAACTCCGGCCTCCGCCAGCGACTGGGCGGCGCTCTGGTTCATCAGCCACCCCCGCCGCAGCGGTTCCGGCGAGAACCAACTCAGCAGTTCCAGCAAACTGCGGGCCGACGGGGTCAGTTGGTCGACCGTGGTGTTCCAGGTCGTCGCCACGCTGCGGGGATACTGCATCACCCGCGCGTCGTACCAGCCGCGGACTTTTTCACCCTGCGTCTGCCAGCGCCGGCGGTACTCGGCGAACGAAATGCGAAATCGGTTCACGTACGCCGCCGACTGTTCCAGCGCGAGCGCCAGCCGATCGACATCCTCAGCCAGCCGCCGCGCCTGTTCGGCGTCGTCGGGGGTGAACGATCGCTGGGGGGCGGCCTGTTGCAGATAGGCGACAGCGTTTTCGGGCGAGACCACGTCGAGTTGCAGCGGCTCGACCAGGGCGGGCCAATTCGACAGCCGACTGGTGATGACCACGTGGCCGCCGCGCAGGCGATTCAAAATCTCGATCACCGCGTTGGCCGCCTCCTCGGAATCGGCATTGTCAAACAACAGAAACCAGTCGCCACGCTGGTTCAACCAGTCACAGACGGCGGCGATCCGCCGTTCGTCGGGCTCCGTCTCGAGTCCCGCGATTTGCAGCACGCCGGTCAGTTGCGCCAGGTTGCTGGCGAGCGACGTGGGCGAGTCAGCGTAGAGGTGCAGCAGAGCCGAGTATTCGCCTGCGTAGGCGTGGGCGTACTCGACCGCCAGCCGCGTTTTACCAACCCCACCCAAGCCGTGAATCGCCTGCCGGGGAGTGATCGCCAGCGCGCGGCGGTCGGCGGCGACCGGCTGCGTCAGTTTGTCGCGCAGGGTCTTCAGGAACTCGTCGCGCCCGATGAACAGCGAACCGAGGCTGGCGGGAAGGTTGCAGGGGCGTTGGCCAAGGTCGCCCGGCGGTTCCCAGGAAAAACGCAACTCGCCCAATTCGGCCCGCATTTCGTGGACGTTGGCAAACGGCCGCCAGTTCTGGTCACAGGTGATTTCGCTCCGGTACGCCGCCTGCAAGGCAGCCTGCTCGACGGACTGCGAGACCGGGTTCGGAGGTTGGAATTCGCTGGTGGTGAGCAGCCGATAGATGGGAATCTGCTTCTCGCGGGCGATGAAATATTCCCACTGGGTGAACGATCGGCGGGGGCAGTCGGGGAGCGGCGCGAAAGGTTCCGCGCCGTAGATGTCGCCCACCAGGCAGAGCATGGCGTCGCAACCTGGTTCGGCAGCGGTTCCGACGATCTTGTCGCGGAGCAGCGCCATGATCTCCTGGTCGGTGAGGCCAAACGTCTCTTGAAAGACCGGCTCGATGCCACGCTGCTGAAGTTTTTGGGCGGCGAGTTCGCGATAACGCTTCAACTCGGCCGAAACAGCGCTTACAAACACCCGGCGGCGCATCCTGGAACCTGAAAGGATGAAAACAGCGATTGACCCAACGACACCGCGTCAGCGTTCGGCCTTCATTCTGGAGGATCGCGGTGGGACCGGCAAGTCCAGCCTTGTGTCCGGGGCGGGCTGCCATTCTGCCGCGCGATCACGGGGAATTTGCCACCAGACGATAATCGCAACAGAGGACATCCTGTTCATCCCTTTCATCCTCTTCATTCTGTCCCCTTCCTTCGTCCCTCGCACCTGATTGCAGCGGCAAGCGACTGGGCGGAAGCTGGAGGGGACTCTGTCCCCCCCAGACCCCCCCTGGGATTTTTGAGGCATTGGTCCAGTGTCCAATGGTGTCTGTGGCGAATGGCGGGTTTTCGCGATTCGATTCTTCCGAGTCACCAGGTCACTCTTCCACGATTCCAATCGCGAAACAGGAAAACGTTCTTGACCTCATTGCGGCGGCAAGAGTGTCGAGTCGTGGGTGGCCCCGGAATCTGCCCGCTGGGCGAATCAAGGGAGTCGGCCAGGCGACGTGAATCGCGACTCCGCGCATCCTGTTCATCCCTTTCATCCTCTTCATCCTGTTCCCCTTCTTTTCGTCCCTCGCGCCTGTTTGCAGGGGCGAGCAACTGGGCGGAAGCTGGAGGGGACTCTGTCCCCCCCAGACCTCCCCTGGGATTTTTGAGGCATGGGTCCAGTGTCCAATGGTGTCTGTGGCGAGCTGCGAGCGGCGCATGGCGCATGACGCATGACGCATGACGAATGACGAATGACGGGGTTTCGTGAATCGATACTTCGGTCTCACGACGTCAAACTTCCGCGATTTCGAGCGAAGAAACGGGCAACAGTCTCGGCCGCGTTGCGGTATGACACGGGTTGGCTTGTGGATGGCCCCGGACATTCCCCCGGACATCCCAAACATTGGCGAAGCCTTAGGAAGGTGTAGATTCCCGTCGACGAACGGCGCAGTCGCTCAATCCCGCGTGATGAATTCGTGCAAGTTGAGCAGCACGCTCGCGACGTTTGTCCAGACTGCGAACTCGGCGGGGGTTGTGCCGGCCGGCGGTTCGCCGTTCCCCAGCAGCGACTGGATCGCATCCGCGTTCACCGCGAACACTTCGCGTTGCTGTGCGACATAGATTCGTAACCGCTCAATCTCCGCCGGCGATCCGCCTCGCCCCAGGCAAAGGCGCAACGCGTGATCGATCCGGCCGGCGTCATCGACTCCGGGAACGCGCAGAAGCCGGGTCGCCAGCCCCTGGGCCATCTCGAAAAAGACCGGGTCATTGAGCAACGTGAGCGCTTGCAGCGGAGTGTTCGAACGCGGTCTTCGGGTGCAGACGTCGGTTGGTGGCGGGGCGTCGAACGTAATTCCCTGCGCGAACGGTGAAGTGCGTAAGACGAAGGTGTAGAGTCCCCGTCGATAACGGTCCCCCCCGGCGCTCGGCTTCCAGTCGTTGCTGCCAAACGCCTCCATGGTGACTCTCTCGTTTTGAGGCGGCTTGACCGAGGGGCCACCCAGGGTGTCGCACAACAGCCCGCTGACCGCCAGGGCCGAATCGCGGACCGCCTCCGCCGACACCCGCAAGCTCGCCTGTCGGGCGAGCCAGAGATTCTCGGGATCGCGCTGCCGAAGTTCGGCACGGGGACGCGACGATTGCCGATACGTCGCCGAGGTCACAATCAGCCGATGCAGCCGTTTGGTGTCCCACCCCGACCCGGCGTAGTCCCGCGCGAGCCAGTCCAGCAGTTCCGGGTGCGTCGGCTTGTCTCCCCGCTTGCCGAAATCGTTGGTGGTCCCCACCAGCCCCCGCCCGAAAAACTCCTGCCAGACGCGATTCACCGCCACACGCGGAGTCAGCGGATTGTCCGGCGAGACAAGCCACTGCGCCAGCTCCAGCCGAGTCGGTTCTTCCGAAGCGACAACCGCCGGCAGGATCGCGGGAGTGTCCGGATCGACGAACGCCCCGGGTGACCGGAATTCCCCCCGTTCATGAAGGAATGTCCGCCGCGGTTGAAGTGTCGCCCGCATGCCCGCGGCCCGTGTCGCGCTCGGGAACTTTTGTCGAAGGGCGACTAGTTGAGTGCGCAGGGTCCCCAGTTGGAGCGCGTCAAACTTCGGGCCATCCACAACGGCACCATGGTTCAAAAAGTAATCCAGCAGATCCGCCCGCTGGCGGGCTGTCCGTTGATCCCACGGGAGTCGGCAGATTTCCGTCCCCTCCAACTGTCCTTCACCCAGATGTCCCCCCCAAATCAGTCCCAGCAATTCCCACTGGCGATCCCACACATGGTCTTCACCCGGATGGTCCGCCGCGTGCAGCGCCATTTTCTCCCAGCGTTTTTGCAATGTTTCCAGTTCCTCTCGCACCGGGGCGATCAGCTCCTCCCGTTGCCGTTCGTATTCCGGCCGCGACGCTACGAACGCGTCTTTCTCTTCCTCGAGTGGCGCGTCGAGATTGACCTCCGCCGCGTTGTCGAAAAACGCGTAAAGCCGAAAGTACTCTTCCTGCGAAATCGGGTCGTACTTGTGATCGTGGCAGCGGGCGCACCCGACCGTCAGCCCCAGCCAGATCGTCCCGACCATGTTCGTTCGGTCGACCACCTGGGCGACACGATACTCCTCCAGGTCGGCCCCCCCTTCCCGGTTGCTGAGAGTCTGCCGTAAGAAACCGGTCGCCAGAAACTCCTCCTGCCCTCCACCAGGCAACAAGTCTCCCGCAAGCTGCTGGATGGTGAATTGATCAAACGGAAGGTTGCGGTTGAGCGCGTTCACCAGCCACGCACGGTACCGCCAAGCGACCGGACGCAACTGGTCGGTCAGGTGGCCGTCGCTGTCTCCATAATGACACGCGTCGAGCCACGGCCGCGCCCAGCGTTCCCCGTATCGGGGTGAACCGAGTAACCGCTCGACGACGCGGTCATACGCGTCGGGGGAATCATCCGCGAGAAACTCCGCGACCTCCCCGGGGGTGGGGGGCAGGCCAATCAGATCGAATGTCACCCGGCGTAACAGCGTCCGTTTGTCAGTCTCAACCGCGGGAGCGATCCCCTCGGTTTCCAGCCGCTGGAATACAAACGAATCGATCGCGTTTCCCAAGAGTTGCGAATTTGCGACTACGGGGGGCGCGTTCCGTTCGATCGGTCGAAACGACCAATGATCCTGGGCGCTGACGCAATTGTCGCCAATTAGCAGAGACGCCAATACGACGGCGACCACACCCACTTCGAAACCCAGTTGGCGGAGTGAACGCCAATTCGACACCGGGAAACTGGCGCTGGCGGAGGGCATCGACAGGACCTCGGAATGGCGGGGACTCGAGTGACCGGACTGCGACCGGCGAATTGTACACTCGACGACAAACCGTACCAATCCTCGGATTCGATCCCGGACAGGTGCTTCGCTGCGAACCGCCTCAGTCCCGGGCGTCGCTGCCCAGCGATTCGTCCGGCAGCCGTGGGAGGTTTTGTGGAATCTCGTCGATGGCGCCGTTCCGCACCAGTTCCAGCGCCAAAACTTCCATGTTGTCGTTGAGATATTTCAACAGATTGGGCGAGTACTTCGCGTTGTATTTGTAGGACTCCATCTCCTCCAGCACTTCTTCAGGCGAACGATGCTGGACGAACAGCCGGTAGAGCGCCACAACGCCTCCCGTCCGCTGGGTGCCGGCGGCGCAGTGGACCAGCGCCGGCTTGCCGAGTTTTGTCGCGTCGACCACCGATTTGACAGCGGCGGCATAAACGACCACATCGCCGGTTCCGTCGGCCAGCAGGACATGATTCCGCCGTTCAATCCCCAGTTCTTCGATCGCCGCCAGCTCGGCCTGTTTGTCGGCCTTTTCCTGCGGATCGGTGGGATTGTCGTCGGTCAGGTCGATCACCATCCCGATCTTGTGGTCTTTGAGTACGCCGCGAACCAGTCGCGCGGCGATCTGCCCGCTGCGGTACAGTCGCCCCGGTTCAACAACGCCAAACCGCTTGGGAAAAACCTGATGCCGCCAACGAGCGATGGTCTCGGCGTTGACCGCCAAGGCGCTCAACGCCAGAACGGCACCGATCGTAAGAAACAACCGCGAACGGCGACGAACGGAATGAACGGCATTCATGCGGAATCCGCAGCGAAAGACAGGGAGGGGCGTACGATCCGCGCAGTCTCGCGCGGGGCCGCAGATTCCGCCATTTCCCCAAACGCGTCAAGATCGACTTTCGTTGGCTCACCGCGAAAGTTCCAGCTCTCCAAATTCAAACTTCGCCACCTCCCCCTTGCGGAAACGCAACGCGGTTCCGACCGGGCGGAGTTGATGGGTCGAAACGCTCGCGCGGACTCCCCCCGGGGCCGACCACGTCACCAGCAGAAACTCCCCGGGTTCCGGCGGTTCCTCAGCGAGCAACTGTTGGGCTTCGTTCGACGGTGGCCAGACCGGTTCGCGATGCGTCTCGGCACGAGGCCAGAACGCCCTCACCAGGAATTCCAATTCGGCCGGTGCCGGGGCCGACGCGTCGGGTGACAGCAGCACGATCTGCGACCGCTCACCGATCTGCCGCAGGCTCTGGCGCAGCTCGGTGAAGTCCCGATCGGCGACGCGGGTGCGTCCCACGCTCGAGACGCCCCAGATCGCCGCCAGTACCAGCATGAGTGACAGGCCGCCAATCAGGGCGCAGCGGCGTGGCAGATCCTTCAAACCGGCGGCCGTTCGCCACAGAATCAGCAAGCCGAGCGCGATCCACGTCATCAATAGGATGCCCCCAGTCAGGGCGATTCCCACCCCCAACCGCGGCAGGACCGATTCTCCGGACCCGATTTCGGGGCGGAGCAGCCACCAGCAGAGTCCCCCCGCGATCGCCGAGCCAGCGAGTGCGGCGACCGCCTGTTCCACCGACACCTGGCGGTCAACCACGCGCAGAAATCCAATCGCCGCGAAGACCGACGGAGGAATCAGCAACAGCAATTGAATCGCGGCCTCCCCACCAGTAATGGGTGGCCCCCATTGTTGCCAAACCAGTCCCGCGAGCGCGGTCGCCGACAGTCCCACCAGCAGAAACCCCCGTCGGCCCGGTCGGTCGGGACGGCGTCCCGGCAGGTTGTTCGCCAGCACCCCCACCACCCCCAGCATGATCAGGCCGACAATCGGCCAGATCATCACCAGCAGTCCCTCGGAGTGATACCGAATCGGCGTTCCGCCAACCTCCGAGAACTCGACCGCTGTGTTGCGTAATTCAAAGGACCAGGCCCGCCACCAGAATTCGGGGCCATCCACCGTCGTTTTGAGCAGCGGCCACCAACCACCGACCAGCATTCCCAGACAACCCCAGCGGACGACCGCGGTGATGCGGGTGAACTGCTGACAGTCTGCCGGGTACCACGAATCCCCAGGTGATTCCCGTGGCGCCGCGCGACTCCAGACAGCCGAGACAATCGCCGACACCAAAGCCAGAACCATCGCGATCAGAGGCACGACAGGTGCGCACAAAACACTCGCCCCCAGGGCGACTCCTCCCCACAACAGATGGGGCGACCAGCGCGTGTTCGCCCGCTGCCAGTGTTCCACCAGTGCGACCAGTGCCAACGCCGCCAAGCCGGCCCCGAGCGGTGCCGGTCCAGGATGCAATGTCTGACGCATCACCGCGGGATTAACCGACAGACAGATCGCGGCGATCAGCGCCGCCCGCTCCCCTCCGCAGCGCCGCGCGAGCAGCGCGGCGGAATAAACCAGCACCGCCACCCCCAGGCAGGTCGCCGCCGTCATCGCCGCGGTGGACGCGGGACCAAACGGAAACATCGCGAGTGCCGTCAACCAACTGGATAGGGGTGGCTGGCCATCGAGCGCCGATCCCCGCGCCGGGTCGATCAACATTCCACTCGATTCCGCCTGATAGACACGCAGCGCCGCCAACCCCTGCCAGGCGTTCGATTCACTCAGCATGTACCGCGTGGCCGCGAACAGCGACGGAATCACAGCGACCAGGAGAATCAACGGGCGCATTGCCCGCGCGTGGCTCAGCACGGGAAACAACTCGCGGCGCGGCTCGGCGGCCAGTCGACGCAACGTAACCTCGTCGATCGCTCCCAGAGAGAGCGTCGAGTCGGGCGGCAGGCTCATGTCCATCCTGGAATCACTCCATCAATCGCGGCGTTCGACACGCAGGCAGTCGCGCTTCCAGGCGATGACGTCGTCGAGAATCGTCCCCAGCGACAGCGTCGGCTTCGTTCCCAACGTCTGTTCCAGACGCGATAAATCGGGAACGCGTCGACGAACGTCCTCAAAATCGGCACCGTAAACCGCCCCGTACGGAACGCATTCAATCGCCGATTTCGCCCCGGTTCGCCGAATCACCTCTTCGGCCAGTTGCCGAATCGTCACCGGCTGATCGCTGCCAATGTTAAACACCTGGCCATGCGCGATCGGCAGATCCATCAGCCGGACCACCGTTTGAACGACTTCCCGAACGTGGGCGAAACATCGCGTCTGGCCACCATCGTCGTAAACGATCAATGGCTCACCGGCTAGCGCCTGGTCCACAAACCGAGGCACCACCATCCCATAATGCCCGACCTGCCGGGGACCGACGACATTGAAGAACCGGCCGATCACGACTTCCAGGCCGAATTTGCGGTGGTAGGCGAGCGCAAGGAATTCGTCGATCGCCTTGGAACAACCATACGCCCAGCGGGGATGTGAGGTCGCACCGAACACGAGGTCTTCATCCTCGGTCCAGCGCTCCCGCGGGTTCTTGCCGTACACTTCGCTGGTCGACGCGAGATAAAACCGGCACTTCGACTGGACGGCCAGTCGCAGCAGGGTTTCCGTGGGGTAAATGTTCGTTTCGATGGTGCGGACAGGATCGTCGGCGACCAGCTTCACCCCGACGGCGGCCGCCAGGTGGTAAATCACATGGATGTCCCGGACCGCGTCGGCGAGCAACACAGGATCAGTGATCGACCCAGTCCGAATCGTCAATCGGGAATGCCCCGCCAGGTGCGCCAGGTTCTCTGGCCGGCCCGTCGATAAATTGTCGAGAACGCAAACTTCGTGTCCCAGCGACAACAGATGTTCGGTCAGGTGGCTACCGATGAACCCGGCCCCGCCGGTGACCAGACATTTCGACATGCGAATTCCTGTGAAGTGTACGAACGACGTGCTGGGGAAAGCGCTCGCCGGGAATGGGTCGCGCAACAACCCCGGATTCAGTCTACGCTACGTCGTACGCAACCTCCAGCGATGGATCCATCCGACAGGCGACTCTACTTCTTCGCCCGCCGTTCAAACAATTCCAGCCATTGCAGAGTGATCGCCTGCCCGATCGACTTCGGCGGTCGCAGATCATCGGGCGATTCCCCCCAGAAAAACCCGATCACACCGGCGGACTTTTCCGCGGATTGATCCAGAAACATTTCGAACTCTTCGAACCCACTTTTGAGAGGAAACGTCTCCTCGATCACGACCGGTTTACCGACGTCGGCGAACAACAGCAAGGTCTCCTGTGCTTCCGCCAATTTTCCTGTTTCGGGGTAAAGGTGGACGCACAGAAAATCGAGTTTGGCGGAGACTTTTGATGGAACGAACCCCGACGTCAAACCGGGTCGATCGAGACTCCAGTCGACCATTCCGACCGTGATCAGGTGTTTGTCATCGACTTTGCGGATGGCACTGACCAGGGTTTCGATCCACTCCCGCGCCACGTCGGGGCGGGGACGGGAGTGCGGGTCCAGCGCGACAAACTGGACGAAGTGTTTCCCGGCGAATGGTGGCCCCAGCCAGTCACCGGCCGGTCGCTTTCCACCTGAGACGACAGGCTCGTTCATCAGGTCATAACAAAAGATGGCTCCGCTCTTGGCGACCCGTTGGGCGATCGCGGTCCAGAACTCCGCTTGAGCTTTCCAGCGATCTCCTTCATCGAGCGCGTCGTACCAGGCGGGGACATCGGCTTTGTGGTAACACCCCAGCCCGGTTAAATCGAGGTACAGCCCCTCCCGCTCCGAGAGGGCAACCAGCTCCTCCAGGCGGTCCAGTTCCTTGTCGGCGACCATGCCCGGCTCCGGACAGAACCTGCCAAACTGCAGGTGAATTCGCACGACGTTTGCCCCCAGCAATCGCATTTTGCGAAAGTGCGATTCCACCAGCGGCCATTCCGTGTGCCAGTAATCTTCGAGGAGCCGCCCCTCCGCATCATGATCGTAGTTGAATCCCCAAGGGCGAAACGGCCGCTGGGAGACCGACTGCACGAACCCGCGCCCCGAGGCATCAACAACAATCGGCTCCAGTGCGCGCTTGGTTTGCGAATTGGCAGCGCCAAGAGGGAGGATCGTCCACGCAATCAACGCCGCGAGAACCAGGAGTTTCCTTCGCGTACGAGTCAAGAGAACGTCGGCAGGTCGCATCGATCGACTTTCACAAGTGGATTCCGCCGCGATGTGGCAGGAGATTCGAGAGCGGGATAAAATCGGCCCCCGCAGTGCATAGCATACACCAGCGTGACGGCAATCAGTCGCCCGGAAGTGGCGATCCCCGCGATTTCTCGCGGGTTGCCGACATTCTCTCCTTGGTCCCCGCCCGAATGGAACGGAACACCCCTTGTCGAATTTCGAATATCGCGTCGGACTGGGACACGACACGCATCGCCTGGTGACCGGTCGCGCGCTGATCATCGGTGGCGTGCGGATTGAATTCGATCGCGGATTGGATGGCCACAGTGACGCCGACATTCTGCTGCATGCGATCACCGATGCCGTCCTGGGGGCCGCCGGCCTGGGGGATATCGGCGACGCCTTTCCCGACACCGATCCGGCGAACAAGGGTCTTGATTCCGCGATCTTTCTGAACGCGGCGCTGGACCGGGTCAAGGGGCTTGGCTGGTGCCCCGTCAATCTCGACTGCACGATTTTCGCCCAGCGTCCAAAACTGGTCCCGTACAAGGCCGCGATCCGGGGTCGCGTCGCGGAACTGGTCGGGCTGCCTTTCGATTCAGTCAACGTCAAAGCGAAGACCGGCGAGAAAGTCGGGCCGATCGGGCGCGAGGAAGCGATGTCTGCCGATGCGATTGTGTTGTTGCGTCGCGAGTCGTCGTAGTCACATCCAACTACCCCACCCGGCGATCACACACCGAACAGCGCCAGCCCGGTCGCCGAATCGCGTCGACGATCCAGGCGATCAGCCACAACCCCGCGGTGACAATCGTCAGCATCACCTGTCTCAGTCGGCTGGTCCCCGGGCGCAATGACAGCACGTGCTTCCCACAATGCGGGCAGAACTTGGTTGTTTCCTGCTGAGACAGAATCTGCACGATCCGCGCCACGACCTCTCGGGGCGTCAGTCGTTCTTGTTTATGAGGGCGATCGGCCATGGTGTGGCACAGTTTGGCACAGCCGCCGACGGATTGCGATCCTGGGAACGGCTTTCCATGTCTCACTCCCGCTAATTCGGCGTTATAGTCTGCGAAGACCACACTCATCGCGAGGGAATCCATGCTCAACAACCTGCGACGCGTCCTTTTCGTCGGACTGCTGGCGACTCCGTTCCTTGTTCTGGGTTCGTCCCTCCTGGCAGACGACCTGCCGCTCGATTCGGGCGCGGCCGGCACTCTGCAATCGCTATTGAAACTGAGAACCACCGCGACCGTGCTGCACGTGGTCGCGCATCCGGATGACGAAGATGGCGGGATGCTCACGTACTGCGCCCGTGGCCTGGGTGCCCGGACCACCTTGTTCAGCATGACCCGGGGTGAAGGGGGTGCCAATCTCATTTCGAGCCACTTCTTCGACGAACTCGGCATTTTGCGGTCACTCGAACATCTGGAGTCGGCGAAATACTACGGGATCGGTCTGCGCTATTCCCACGCGGTCGATTATGGCTTTTCGAAGACCCTCGAAGAGGCGCTGGGCCAGTGGAATGACGGTGCGCCGATCCTGGAGGATCTGGTTCGTGTGGTTCGCCAGGAACAACCCGATGTGATCGTCGCCCGGTTTCGTGGAGACGCGCGGGACGGGCACGGGGCGCACCAGCTCTCGGGGGTGCTGGCGCGGGGGGTGATCGACGTCGCCGCCGATCCCAAACAGTTTCCCGAGCAGATCGCCGGGGGGCTGCAACCGTGGCAGGCGCAAAAGCTCTACTCCAACAACATCCATCCGAAGTGGCGGGCGGAAGATCAGAATCTGTGGACCATCGCCCTCCCCACGGGTGACTACAGCCCGTCGATTGGCAGATCGTTCGCCCAGATCGCGCGCTATGGACTCGGCTTTCAGCGGTCCCAGGGAATCAGCGGGCACGACGGTCCTGCGGGCGAGGCGGTTTCGTACTACCGGCTGGTGAAATCACCTCTGCCAACGGACGCGCCACCGCGTGAGGAATCGTTTTTTGAGGGGATCGACACGCGGATTGTCGGCTTGGCGAGATTCGCCGGTGAGCGGGATCGTCCGTGGCTGGCCGAGGGACTGGAAACAGTTTCGCAAACCGTAGAGCGAGCCTGGAGAGAATTTGATCCCCGGCAGACCGACTCGATCGTCCCACCGCTGACACAGGGCTTGCGAGCAACTCGCGACCTGATGACCAGAATTCGCGATTCCGCGATGGAAACGCGCAATCGAGAACATTTGTCGCTGGTACTTGGCCGAAAAGAGGAGCAGTTTGTCGAAGCGATTCAGCGGGCGATGGGGATTGACCTGCAAGTGCTGGCCGATTCGAGTCGCGCGGGTTTGGAGCCGACCCCATTCGGATTCCGAGAATCGTCCTTTCAAAGCGCCAGTCCCGGACAGGAAGTCGCCGTTCGGGTGCGAGTCGTCAATCGCAGTCGAATTCCAACCACACTCGTGAAGTCGCAATTGAACGGTCCAAATGACTGGACCACTTCGCCGCCGGTCGAACCGGCGGTTCCGCTCGAATACAACGTCCCCTGGGCCGAGGACTTCTCCGCCAAAGTCGGTGACGACGTTGAACCCGATCGTCCGTATTGGCATCGCGATTCCATTCGTGAACCGTTCTACATGATCGATAAAACCGACGAAGCGGGGTTGCCGTTTTCTACCAGAACACGGTTGCGAGGTGCGATTATCCTGCGAGTCCACGACGTCGAAATTCCGTTTACCGGCATCACCCAGGTGTCGTTCCGCCATCCGACGTTGGGACAGGTCTCCTATCCGTTGGACGTGGTGCCGCGCGTTTCGGTTGCATTTGATTCCGGCGACGGAATCGTACCGCGCGGCGAGTCACGGTATGTGGTCCGCGTCACGGTGCGCAATCACGCTAGTGAGGCGAGCTCGGGTGAGATACGACTGGAACTGCCCAAGGGATTCGTGAGCGATCCCGTACGGCATGCGTTTTCGATCAACCGTTCGGGAGAAGAGGTGACACTTCCGTTCAGCCTCTCGATTCCGGAGAACGCGGGAGACGATCCGGTGGAGTTGAAGGCACTGGTGGATTGCGCCGGGCGGACCTATCGCGAAGGATTTACAACGATCACCGCGCGGGACTTGGGACGCTGCAACCTCTATCGTACCGCTGTCAAACGGCTGAGAGTGGTCGACGTGCGAGTCCCCAAAGGTTTGCGGGTCGGCTACGTGATGGGTTCTGGCGACGCGGTGCCCGCCGCTCTGACCGAACTGGGGGTCGAGACACAGCTTCTCGACGCGGCCGACCTGGCGAGCGGCGACTTTGAGGGATTCGACGCGATTGTCATTGGTGTTCGGGCCTATGCGGTTCGCCCCGACCTCGAAGCGGCGAATTCCCGCCTATTGCACTACGCGCACGACGGGGGCACTCTGGTGGTGCAGTATCAGACACCGGAATTCGACCGCAACTTCGGGCCCAATCCGTACAAAATGGGACGAAATCCCGAGGAAGTGAGTGAGGAAGACGCGAAGGTGACGCTGCTTGTTCCCGATCATCCCTTGATGACGCACCCCAACCGGATCTCGGAACAGGATTTTGAAGGCTGGGCCGAGCAGCGGGGGTCAAAATTCTGGCAGAGCTGGGACGAACGGTATGTTCCCCTGTGGGAATGCCACGATCGCGGGCAACCCGCTCAGACGGGAGGGATGTTGGCTGCCGAGTATGGGAAGGGGCTGTATGTTTACACCGCGTACGCTTGGTACCGGCAATTGCCGGTCGGTGTGCCGGGCGCTTATCGGATTTTCGCCAATCTGATCGGCCAAAAGCCAGCCCGGCGAGCGCGGTGACAATCCTCACGGCTCCCGATATGATCCCGGGTCGCCAGATTTGTCGGGGTTACTTCGCTCCTTTTCGCAACTTTGCGGACTTCATGTGTCATGGTCACTCGTCTGGGAAGCGTGTTCGGAATCGCTGTTTGTGCGCTGCTGATCGGTACGGATCGGTCGGCGGTCGCTGGTGAAAACTGGCCCGCGTTCCGCGGGGCCGATTCTCGCGGGGTGGCTGACGATGCTGACCTGCCCGACCATTGGTCCGCCAAGGAAAACGTGGCTTGGCACATCGAGACTCCGGGTCGGGGCTGGTCGAGTCCGATCGTGTGGGAAGGTAAAATCATCCTGACGACGTGCGTCGACAGTGGCATTCCCCCCGAGGCGAAAAAGGGGTTGTACTTCGGGGGAGAACAATCGAAACCGCCGCAGCGCGATCATGATTGGAAGGTTCTCTGTCTTGAATTGGCGACAGGAAAAATGGTGTGGGAAAAGACCGTTCACACCGGTGTCCCGACCACGCCGGTCCATGTCAAAAACACCTATGCTTCCGAGACTCCGCTCACCGACGGCAAGTTCATCTACGCGTATTTCGGGAATCTGGGGATCTACTGTCTCGACTTTGAAGGGAATGTCGTCTGGTCGAAACCGGTGGAACCGCGCAAGACGCAAATGAATTGGGGTCCGGCCGCCTCCCCCGCGCTCGCGGACGGCAAGCTGTATGTGGTGAACGACAATCAGGAAGAGTCGTATCTGGCGGCGTACAACGCGGCGACCGGTGACGAAGAGTGGCGGGTCGTGCGTGACGAACAAAGCAACTGGTCGACCCCCTACGTCTGGAAAAACAATCAGCGGACCGAAATTGTGACGGCCGGAACACGTCGCATTCGGTCATACGACTTGTCGGGAGGACTGCTTTGGGAGATCGCGGGGATGTCGCCGATCACGATCGCGACGCCGTACGAGTCCAACGGGATGCTGTACGTCACCTCGGGATATGTGCTGGCACCCAAGAAGCCGATTTACGCCATTCGGCCGGGGGCGGCGGGGAATATCACACTGCAGGACAAACAGAATTCGAACGACCATATCGTCTGGTGCCAGCGAACGGCCGCTCCTTACAACCCGTCAACACTTGTCTATCGAGATCGGCTCTACGTTCTCTACGACCGCGGCTTGTTCAGTTGTTACGACGCGAACACCGGCAAAGAGATCTACGGTAAGCAACGGCTCGGCGCATCGGAATTCACCGCGTCCCCCTGGGGCAGCGGGGGCAAGGTTTTCTGTTTGAGCGAATCGGGGGAGACTTTTGTCATCGCCGCTGGTGACGAATACAAGGAACTGCACACGAATCGATTCGAAGACGATGACATGTGCATGGCGACACCGGCGATCGCCGGAAACCGACTGTTGGTGAGGACGGTGTCGCGGCTGTACTGCATTCGCAAGAGTGAATAGAGACGAACGCCCTTCAGTGCCTTGAACGAGACCGCGCGAACCATGAGCAAACTCTCTCGCAGACTATTGTTAATCTTGGGCCTGTTTGGTGCTTGCCTCTTCGCCCCGACCGTCCAGGGAGACGATCAGAAAACCATGCGAATCTACATCGGGACCGGGGGAGAGAAGTCAAAAGGGATCTATACCTCGGTCCTGGATCTCGCGACGGGTCGACTGTCCCCCGCAAAACTCGCGGCCAGCGCGAAGCGACCGGGATTTCTGGCGGTCCATCCGACCGATCCGACTCTGATTTACGCGGTGGGGGAAGTCACAGACAGCTCGGGGAAACCGACCGGGGGTGTCTCGTCGTTCGAGCGCGATTTGGCGACAGGCCAACTGACGTTCTTAAATGCCGAGTCGTCGGGAGGGGCTGGCCCGTGTCACGTCAACGTGGACGCGACGGGGAAGCACGTGCTGGTGGCGAACTACGGCGGGGGGAGCATCGCGTCTTTGCCGATTCTCGAAGGGGGCCGGCTCGGCCCCGCGACCAGTGTCATTCAACACACCGGAAGCAGCGTGAATCCGCAACGGCAGAAGGAACCGCACGCGCATTCGATCAATCTCGACAAGGCCAACCGGTTTGTGTTCGCCGCCGACCTGGGGCTCGATCAGGTGCTGGTCTATCGCTTTGATTCCAGCTCGGGGAAGCTGTCTCCCAACGAACCCCCGTTCGCCAAAGTGACCCCCGGCGCGGGGCCGCGCCATTTCGCGTTCCATCCCGGTGGCAAGTTCGCTTACGTGATCAATGAAATTGGCAACACGGTGACGACGTTTCAATTCGATGCCGCCAAGGGAGTCCTGACCCCGATCCAGGAGATTGGCACACTCCCCGAGGGATTCCAGGGAATCAGCCACACAGCGGAGGTGGTCGTTCATCCCACAGGAAAATTCCTCTACGGTTCCAATCGCGGGAGTGACACGATCGCGGTCTTCGCGATTGACGCGGGAACGGGCCAACTGAAAGCTGTCAGCCATCACCCGACTGGCGGCAAGACGCCACGCAATTTTGTGGTGGACCCCACGGGTCGGTGGTTGCTGGCGGAGAATCAAGCGTCGGACACCATCGTAGTGTTTGGCATCGAACTGGAGTCCGGCCGCCTGAAAGAAACGGGACAAAGTATCGACGTGCCGACTCCGACCTGTATTCGCTTCGTCAGATAGCGTTGTGATTGGTTTCGATCTCCGCCAAGAGAACCGCGACGGCGTAGGCTGGTGCCGACTCGGCGAGCTGGGGAGAGAGGTACGCATCGAGTGCGATTGGCGACACCGCTCCCGCCGCCGGGTGGCCTGTCAAAACCTGTCGCGCCAGGAACGAACCACTTCCCGACGTGATGAATATGACGGGGGCACCGTGGAAACGAGCGGCGATCCGATCGAGAGGTTTCCGCAACTGGTCTCGCTGCGCCGCCGCCAATTGCCGGGCGATGTCCAGAACTTCTTCAGGCGTCAACTCCGTCCGGTCGCAGCAGAACGCCCGCGCGAGGCGATCGATAGCCCAGTATCGGGTCGCTGGCCGACCGTTCGCCGTGTCGCTATTCGACTCGTCTTCGGGGATCTCGTTCAATAACAGATAGACGTCGTGCGTCGTTGCGAACAGTTCGGCCGCAGGATGGATTTCAACCCCACGAATTCGCACGGTCGTGGGAATCGCACAGACGGGAGTTCGCCGGACTCCCGTGTAAACGAGTTCTCCTGCGAGCATTCGGGTCAGATCGGTGGTTCCCTCGGCACACGGGAGGCCGTCAACAATCGGGATCAAGTCGCTGGTTGTGGAACCGACGTCCAGCAGAACCGCCGGCCCAGTGGGGACAAGTCTCCCGGCCCAGGTGGCAAGCGCGTGCCAGTTCGCGGCGGCGACGGAGGCGTGAGATCGCCGCGCTGACGCGGCGTCGACGAATTCGCCGCGAGTCGTCCAGATTCGAAGGGGTCTCCCCTCAGCGGCCTCTTCCACCGCGTTGGTGATCGCGACGACTCCTTCCTCCTTGGTCGCGAAACAGTCGGCGAGTTCCCCTGTCATCGTGACCGCGACAGCGTCGGTTGCGGGAAATCGCGCGATGATTGCCCGCAGACGTGTCGCGAGGTTTTGTGGTTCGCGCCACATCGGAAACACTTCCGACCATGCCTCTCCCGACGCACTGGCCGCCTTGAGGTTCGCCCCTCCAATATCCAGACCGAGGGGATGGAAGAACCGCTTCGTCATATCGCAGGTGTGCTTTCAGGAAACACTTCGATTCCCTCCAGGCACAGGCCAATCTAGTGCCGGCAGGCAGGAAGTTGGGTGCGTCGAATGGGGGTCGAGGGAGGATGAAGGAAAGGCGGGAACAAGGTCCCGCACTCCAAGCGAATCCGCCCGCGATAACGGCATTCCCCCGGGTCGTTACTACCGGCGCGGCCAATCGAGGTGCTTGTGCAGGAACTCGTACGTCTGCACGCCATTGATCTTGTGGGGACCGTTGAAGAACTCGATCTCCGTCTTATCTCCCAGTCCCAGCTTCACATAGTGGCGACGCACTTTCGAGTATTCCCACGCGACCCACTCGTCCGGGGCGACACCGTCGTCGTGGCCCCGCTCCACCATGAAGGGACGCGGTGTCATCAGGTACGACAACTCGGCATAATTCGCGGTGTGCCCCATGTTCCATTCAAAAATCTCGTACTCTGGGGTGAAGACGTAGCTGTAGCCATCGTGGACGGTGGTGTTCTTCACGACCCATTCGTTGAAGTCGGCCGAGCAGATCGACAGGCAATACTCCTTCACCATCGGGGGGACGCGAACCGCTGTTTTTCCGCCGTAGGAGAGTCCATAAAAGGCGATTCGCTTCGGGTCGGTGTTGGGCAGCGTCTTCAGGAATTCGATCGTTCGTTCGTGCTGGGGAATGATGTACGTGAAGAGCGACCGCTTCATCGGATTGCTCTTCCGTTGCAGCGTGCGGAATCGATCCTGTCCCCGATACGGATTCTGCGGCGCGTAGGTGATGAATCCCCGGTTCGCCAGCTCGGCGGTGAACGCTGAGTAGTATTTGAATCCGTCCACGGTCTTCGAAATGGTGTCCATGGGAACCCCCTCCAGACCGTGCTGACAGACGACCACAGGGCGTTTCTCCCCAGGCTTCAGATCCTTCGGCAACAGCAGGATCCCACCGGCGATCACGTCGGGATAGACGTCGAGGACCACCTCGTATCCGACGAAGCCCGGCTCGTCGAGAACCTGCCGAGTGCGGGGATTCAACGTCATGTCCGACTTCGGCAATCGGCCGATCAGCTCGTCGTAAACCATGTCACGGTATTCGTCCGCCGTCTTTTCCCAATCTTCGAGCGACTTGCGGCTCGCTTTGCTCCAGAGCGCGTCGCGCACTTTCGCGCTCCGGCGGAGCAGCTTTTGGGTGTACTCGACCATCTGATCAACCTGCCGCTTCATGCGCAAATTGGGGTCGTACCCTGTCGCATCAAACATGGGCAATTTCGCGTCGAGATCCTGAACTTCGGGAGTGGAGACGCGAAGTTGCTTGAGGAGCGCGGCGGCTGCCGCGAAGGATCCCGGTGGCGACTTGCCATCGGGAGTCGGGACAACGAGCGCGAACTTTGTCGCCTGCTTCAACTTCTCAAAGTGCGGCTGCGCGCGTCCCGCCTCCGCCGTGACATCGGTGACGGACGGCGTGACAATTTTCCCGGGAGCCGCACCACCACTGCGGCCATCCTTGGGTGCGGGGGGACCGGCCGACTCGGGGGCCGACGCCGCTTCGATCACGAGACCACGGGGAGCGATCAGGCTGGCGAGGTCGGCGTCACCAAATTCCCGAAGCCGCGCCCAGACGTTGCGGTAAATCGGTTCCTGCCACAATCCTTCGCGCGGCGCGAAGTAGCCACTCACCAGTGTTCCCTCAATCCGCGTGTCGAGAGCCGCGCTGTACAGGGCGAGCAGGCCTCCTTCGCCGATCCCCGCGACGGCGATCGGCAACTTCTTCCCCTGTTCGTTGAGGAGCGTGAATTGGTCGACGGCGGCAAGAACTTTCTGCACCTCGTATCCAATGACATGCCGGCCCATTTCGAAGGCTTGCCGGTAGATGAATTCGCGGTGCGGCTGATTCGTGTAGCGCACATCGGGATGGCCCGAATAGGTCTCGTCGCGGCTGATGAGTACGGGAACCACAACCTGGCAGCCCAGCTCTGCCAGTCGCCGTCCCAATTGCGACGGAACGGGAACCCCGTTCACCAGGCCGACAAACGCTTCCGGAGACCAGTCGGCATCGGGCAGGCAAATCACCCGCGCTTTCGCTTCACCAATCGGGTCGAGCAACAAGCCCTCACCGTAAACACCGTCGAGCGCGGGCCAACGGACCGGGGTGGCGGTGAACCGGGGAGCATTGCTGCCCGTCAGATGGCGATTGACGACAATCTGCTGAAACCCCGCAGCGGTGGGCCGGTTATCAACCGCTCCCAGAATGACCTTCAACCGCTCACGATTCGGCGCGACGCTCTTCTCGTAGGCCTCGGGACTCGAATAGTCGCGATTCCAATACGTGGACCGCTTTGCCACCCCCTCGGCGATTTCGCGCAATGCGAACGTGTCGATCCCTTCGACCATCGCTTCATCGAGCGGCTTGTCGAGTGTCAGGAGCTTGGTACCGGGGAGAGGGTCTGCCGCCACAAGTTCCCGCGATTCACTGCAGGCGAACAGCGCGGCGAGGCACAAGACCGAACGCCAACTCAACAACGACAGGCGAAAACGCATCATGATGAGGCTCTCGGGGAAAGAGACGGTCAGCGACTCAGAGGTGATTCGATCGCCGCGCGGTCTTCCGGCGGAAATCCGCTGAGCAATTGCGCGGCGTTGCGTTCGACCACATCCCAGGCGAATTCCAGCACTCCTTGAATGGGGGGGGGAAGCGGGTCCAGTTTGACGCGTCGCATCACTTGATTCAACCGATGGAGCAGCTTGGCCGGTTCGAGATAGTCGGCGAGAAACCGCTCGTGGCAAAAGGCCGTCACAAACCAGGCCAGCCCCTCGGCCGATTTGCCGGCAATCTGGCTCACGCTCTGTTCGACCAAGAGCGGATCGATCCGTTCGAACAACGCGTAGTAGTCTTCGAGCCTGCTCGGGTCGCGGGCGATGAGAACGCCATCCAGAATGATCTCGGTGACAATGTGCCCTAAAAACGCGGGGCGAAATCCTTCGTCATCGGGAAGCGCCGCGCGAAACGCGCGGGTCAGTTCTTCCGAGACCCGCAGAAACGCCGGCGCGCGATGAAACCAGTCGTCGTCCGCCAGATGCTGCAAGATCCCACTGGCGAGTTCCGCGAGCGGCGAACCACTCTCATTGGCGTAGGGGCGCGCCAGTTTCGAACGAACCCGCACCCTGCGATCCACGACCGAAAGCCAATCGGGCACGGCAGTACCGGCGGCGAACCAGGGGCGGTCGATGTAGCGGACGCCGTGCGCGAAGTAGTTCATGGAAGCCAGACCGCCAAACGACTGAAAAAACAGGGGTTTGTAACGGTTACAAACCATTTGGAAAAAAGTCAAAACAGTGGTTGACCGTTTCCCGGAAATGGTGAGAATGCCGCCCACTTCGAACGAGCCAATCACGACTCGCAAGAACACTCCCCCCCCCCACCCCTCCTCGATTCCCACTTTTGCACGGTTCGTCTGCTGCTTGGAATGGATTCCGACGGCACTCCCCTCTGTACGGACCGGGAATCGAAATGCGCGCTGTGACGGAGCATGGACGCCCCCCGTCACAGCGCTTTTCAAACACCCTCGCCGCACCTCGACTTCCATGATTCCCCTCCCCGCCAATCGCCGCCTCGATCTGCCGCACGTCGCCGGCCCGGTCGATCTGCGCCGACTGTTTCCGCACGCCAGCTTCATTGGTTGCGGAAACATCGTCGCGTCGCAGGCGACCGATTGCAGCGCGCAGTGCCGAACCAACTCGGTGTTCGCGGTCATTCAGGGAACGAGGCACGACGGCGCGAACCATATCGGTGAAGCGATCTCGCACGGAGCCTCGGCTCTGTTGTGCGATCGCCCCCAACCGGACGTGCAGATTCCCCAATGCGTCGTCCCCGATGTCCGTCGGGCGTACGCGGAACTGTGCGCCGCCCTCGCCGGTCACCCCTGTCGGCACCTGACGCTCGCGGGTGTGACGGGAACCAACGGCAAAACGACCACCACCTGGATCATCCGCTCAATCCTGCGGGCCGCTGGCCACCAGGCGGGAATTCTGGGAACGATCGAGTACCACGATGGCGTGAATTCCATCGGAGCGCGACTGACCACACCCGACCCGGCGACCCTTTCGAACTGGCTCGAAAGCATGGTCACCCAACGCACCACCTGTGCCGCCCTGGAAGTCTCGAGCCATGCTCTGGACCAAAAGCGACTCGCGGGGACGCTGCTGGACGCGGCGGTCATCACCAACATCACTCAAGACCATTTCGATTACCACGGAACCTTCGAGGCGTACCGCCGGGCCAAACTGCGGATTTTTGACTGCCTGAAGCCGACTGGTTTCGCCATCGTCAATCTGGACGACGAAGGAGCCCGCTCCTGTCTGCCGGACGCTCCGAAACGAAACCTGACGTTCAGTCTGGAACAGACCGCCGATGTGACCGGCGAGATCCTGGAAGAGTCCGCCTGGGGCACGAAATTCAAGCTCACACTGCCAGGACATTCGCAACACATCAGCACTCCGCTGGTCGGCCGGCACAACGTGGCGAACTGCGTCGCGGCCGCCGCTGTCGCCTACAGTTTTGAAATCGATCCGCAGGTCATCGCCCGCGGCATCACCCGATTGTCTTCCGTGCCCGGTCGCGTCGAACGGCTCGATCATGGCCAGCCGTTCCCGGTCCTGGTGGACTACGCACACACCCCAGACGCCCTGGATCGCTGCCTCGCCGCCATTCGCCCATTCGCCCGTGGCCGCCTGATCTGCGTGTTTGGGGCGGGGGGCGACCGAGACAAGAGCAAGCGGCCGCTGATGGGGGGTGCCGTCGCCCGCCATGCGGACCTGCCGGTGATCACCAGCGACAACCCGCGGTCGGAATCCGCCGCGCGGATTATTGACGAGATCATCGCCGGGATGGCCGGCGTGACCCGCAAACCGTTCATCGAACCCGACCGCCGATCCGCCATTCGCTGGGCCTTGCAACACGCTGGCCCGGACGACGTGGTAGTCATCGCCGGCAAGGGACACGAAACCGAACAAGTGATCGGAACCGTTCGCCAGCACTTCGACGACCGCGAAATCGCGCGGGAGTGTCTGGTGCAAATGTATGGTCCCGGCCATACGCCCAGTTCCCCGCTCTCCAGCGGGATCCCCCTGAGCGTCACCACCTGACATGGATCCGGTCCGACTCGCCGAACTGCTTCCCGTGCTGCGTGCCGACTTGGTCGGATGCGCGGGGACTGAACTCGTTCGTCGGGTGACAATTGACTCGCGCGAGATTCGACCCGGCGACTTGTTCTGGTCGCTGCGGGGAGAACGACACGACGGACACACGTTCGCCCCCCAGGCGATCGCCAGTGGCGCGATCGCGGCGGTAGTCGATCGGCAGCATGCGAACCAAATCGCGGGTCCGCGGCTGGTGGTGGAGAATACACAGACCGCGCTGGCGCATCTCGCCGGCTGGTACCGGAAACAAAGCGAGGCCCTCGTCATTGGCGTGACGGGGAGCGTGGGAAAGACCACAACCCGCGAATTGATTTACTCGGTGCTGTCCGTGCGGCACCCCGGACTTCGCAGTCGCAAGAACTACAATAACGAGATCGGACTCCCGTTAAGCCTGCTCGATCTGGCGAGTGAACATGAATTCGCCGCGCTCGAACTGGGAGCCGGCAAGATTGGTGACATTCGATCGCTGTGCGAGATCGCGCTCCCCGAAGCGGGGGTGATCACCCGCATCGGCCCCGCCCACCTACAGTCATTTGGCTCACTCGACGCGATCTACCAAGCCAAGGGAGAGCTGCTGGAAGCACTTCCCTGCCACGGATTCGCGATCGTCGCTGGCGACGATCCCCGAATGCGTGACATGGCCGGTCGCGCGGGATGTTCGACAACGTTCATCGGAGAAGGTTCGGAAAATCAGCTTCGCGCGGTCGACATCGACTTCCAGCCCGGTCGACTAAAATTCACCGTCGATCTACAGCGCTACGAACTTGCCGCTCCGGCCCGACACTACCTGACGAGCGCGCTCGCCGCCTTGGCGGTCGCCCGTGAGATCGGGATGGAACAGGCGGACATTGTCGAAGGATTCCAGAGTTTTGTCGGAGCGCCGTCCCGTTGCCAGGTCGAGTCACTTGGTTCGTGGACGCTGATCGACGACAGTTACAACGCCAGTCCCCTCGCGATGGAGGCGGCTTGCGACTGCTTGAGAACATGGCCCACCAGCGGCCAGCGCGTGCTGGTGTGTGGCGACATGCTGGAGCTTGGTGCGGAATCGCCTCACTGGCATTCTGAACTGGGAGCCAGGGTCGCCAGGTCGGGAATCGACCGGTTGCTGACGTACGGCGAACACGCCCATCACACGGCGCGTGGTGCCCGGTCGGCGGGACTGCCGATTCACCAGATCGCCGCGTTCCGGGAGTTCGAGCCGTTACTGGCGATCCTCGATTGCTGGCTCGCCGACGGAGATGTGGTCCTGGTCAAAGGATCGCGCGGAATGCGAATGGAACGGGTCGTGGAGTGGATGCGGAGTCATGCGGATCAAAAGTCTGGTCCCCAAGCTCCGATTCGAAACGCCGCCTGAACCAGCAACGACCAGTTCAACACAAACTACGATTCCACTAAGACCACCAAGACACCCAAGCCACCAATACATAGGGAGACTGAGTTCGTTTTGTCGCGTGCATCGGATTTGCGGGAATCCTGCGGCACGATTCAATTTCGGTTGGATGGAAGCACCAAGACACCGGATCAAGTGGTTTCTGGGTCAATCACTCTGGTTGTCGCTTCGTGATGGAACGAACTCGACCGGACGTCGGAGCGAAATCTCCGGCGTCCGGGGATACACCTCAAAAGCGGCGTCGCATTCGCGACGCCGCTTTTGAGCATTCTTTGGGGATGGGATTTGCAAGGCAATGACCACCATTGCGGGTGCAGGCATCGACGACGCAATGAAGTTCCGGCTGGAGCTGGAAGATGACTGGCGACCCGATGATTGGTGTTTGTTTTGCAGGCGAACCGCCAAGAACGACGGCTGGAAGATCCGGTACGAGGTTTCGGTCGCACACAGGACGCAGGAAGTCGCGTTCAATTTACCCCAACGGGGTTGGACCCCATAGCCCAGGGTAGGTCTCGCTTCGCTCGACCCACCCTGGGCATTGCTATAAAACCCCTACGGGGTAGACGCGCATCACGGAATTCAATGTCACATGACCGCCAACCATGCTCAACCGCTGATGGTTCATCATCGTGCAGCGATAATCCGCTCCGGGTCGTTCGCCACTCATTGAGCCAACTTTCAACCGCGCGAGCCCAGACCCGCTAACAAATCACAAAATCGCGGAAGCGTCTCGCGATCGCAATACGCCGACTCAAACGCGCCGCGAGACCGTTCACTGAGCCGAATCGAATAGTCCGGCGAGGCGATCAACGACCGCAGGAATTCAGCCGCCCCCTGCGCGTCGCCGTTCCGCAGACTGACTCCGCAATTGAAACGGGTCAACGCCTCATCGACGTTGCTCCCCGCAGGACCGACGTAGAGGACCGGCAACCCCGCCGCCAGGTTGCTGTGCAGTTTGCTGGGACTCATCACCCCCCGACTGCTGTCGCGCAGGGTGATCAGTGCGACGTCTGCGTCCGCAAGCAGTCTCGGCGTCTGGTCTTTGGGAACATACGGCTCCACGCGCCAGCCCGGCAAATCATCGCGTCGCGACTGCTCGGTCAGCCAGTTCCACCACTTTCCTCCGCCGACAAATCGAAACTCAATCGGTTCATCGCGCAGCAGGCGGGCGCATTCCAGAACCGTTTCAAACTCGTGGCCCACACCGGCGTTCCCCTGATACAGCACGACCAGCCGATCCCGCGAACGCCCCAGCGTTCGGTCGAGTGACGCTTCCCGCGGAAACATCGCCAGCGGTTCCCAGTTCGGAATCACACTGGTGGGAAACGGACGGTCACCACCGTAGTTGGACAGCAGCATTTCGCGCATCGCGCCGTCGAGACAGACCACATGGTCGACGCGGTGGAACAGAAAGCGGTTGAGTGCCCGCAATGCTCGACTGCCGACGCCGCCCGGACGCAACATGCCGGCGGCCTCGGGAGCCTCGGGATAGCAATCCATGTTCCACAAGACGACTCGCGAGCCGCGATGGAACAACCGATGCAACAGCGCCGCCATGACAATGAACGGCGGTGTGGTGAGCGAGACAATCACATCCTGCCGCCGGATCCAGAGCATCGTCCATGCCGCCAGCAGGTAGTACGACAGGTAATCCGCCAGTCGGCCGATCAGCCGCGCTTTGCCGAATCGTGGTGTCCACAGGCGATGGACTTTCAGATTCGGCGTTTGCTGTTCGCCATTGACAACAGGAGCCGCGACATACCCTCCCCGGCTCGCGACAACCGTGACTTCATGACCCGACGCCCCGAGATGCTCCGCAACCGAGGCGGCTAGTGTGGCGGTCGGTGCGAGATCGGGCTTGTAGAACTGATTCAGCAGAGTGATACGCATCAGGCGGCCCGTCGGATCGGAGCGCTCCGCCGCTCCGCCACAATCATCTCGTCGAGGATCGTCGGCAGGTCGTGCCTCAACTGCCATTCCGGATAGTGACTCTGGAATTTCCTCAGATCGCTGATGTAGCAGATGTGGTCACCCAGGCGATTCTCGGCATGATAGCTCCAATCCAACCGACAGCCGCCAATCTCTCGGATCAGGTCGATCACCTCCAGCACCGACGCCGAATTTGCGCGGCCACCCCCCAGATTGTAGACCTCTCCCGGACGGGGATTTGACGCGAACGCTTCAAACGCGGCGATCACATCGCGACTGTGAATCTGATCGCGAACCTGTTTGCCCTTGTAGCCAAAAATGCGGTACGGCTTGCCATGGACCGCCGCGTGGACAATGTACGAGAGGAATCCATGCAGCTCCACCGCCGAGTGGGCCGGCCCGGTGAGACAACCACCGCGAAAGATCCCGGTCTTCAGTCCGAACGAACGACCATACTCCTGCGCCAGAACATCCCCCGCGGTCTTCGACGCGCCGAACAGGGAATGCAGCGTCTGGTCGATCCGACACTGTTCGTTGACGCCGTTCCAGTCCTCAGGTCGCGCGTACTCCCAGCGGGTTGCGAGTTCCTGGAGCGGGATCTCGTTGGGGGCGTCGCCGTAGACTTTGTTCGTACTCATTTGAATGAACACGGCGTCGGGCGAAAAGAGCCGAGTCGCTTCGAGCATGTGCAGCGTGCCATTCGCGTTCACTTCGAAGTCGAGAACGGGAATTTCGCGGGCCTTGTCGTGCGACGGCTGCGCGGCGCAGTGTATGACACGGTCGAATGGTCCCTGTTTTTGAAAAAGCTCGAAGACGTCTTTGCGGTCGCGCAGATCGATGCCGTGGGGATGGAATCGGTGGGTGACCTGCTTCAGCCGCTGCAGATTCCAGCGGGTGTCTCCCTGCGGGCCAAAGAACTCGGCCCGCATGTTGTTGTCGATTCCATGGACGGTCGCACCGAGGCCGTCGTAGTGGACGACCGCTTCCGAACCAATCAGACCGCTGGATCCGCTGACCAAAACCCGCATGAAGAACTTCCTTCCCTGGAAATCAACGACCGCGTCGTCGTCGAATGCGGTGGAAATGTACCGGGTCTGCGGGATTGCCGCAAGAACAGTTCCGAGTGCGTAAGTCGCTTTACGGGAGGGAGTTGCGAATGAACCGGTGACTGACCGCGATCCTTGGGGAGGGGACCGCGAGGGCGGCATAGGCGCGAGACATCGACGCGTCCTTTAGTGAGCGAGCCGACTCGGTCAAGTCAAGCAGGCTCCACTGAGAACAGGCCAGGAAGCTCGGGGGAGACCGCGTCACCAGGCACTCGCTGTCGGGGGCGAAGGTGACGGCGAACGAGTCGAGGGGCAGACTGAAGCCAAGCCCCAGTCCCTTCACGAACGCCTCTTTGCGGGTCCACAGGCGGTAAAAGGCGTCGGTCTGAAATTCGGTCGGCAGTCGGCTCCATTCCGCGACCTCTTCGGCACTGAAAAACCTGGTCACAATTTCGGCCAAATCGACGCCGGGTTGTACCAATTCAATATCCACTCCGATCGACAGTCCCCGCGCGAACGCGATCAGGATCTGGCCGCCGCTGTGCGAGAGATTGAATTCGATGTTTTCGGGTGAAGAGTACGGCTTGCCGAATTCGCCATACCTGATTTCGACCTCTGCCGGGGGGAGGTCGACATACATTCCGAGCAGCCATCGCAGCATTCCGCGGGCGAGTACGAAACTCTCCCGATCGCGGGTGTGATGAAACGCCGCGGCACGAACACGCTCGGTGGAATTGAGCGTCAATTCCAATTCGGGAAGCAGGTTGTGGGCCAGATTCACCGACGTGTGCCACACGTGAACGTCCATTGGGATCGACGGATCGACCAGGCGGGTCAAGTCTGGAAAGGTGGAGTCAGCGTTCACATCGGTCGGCGGTGTTCCGAGCCATTCCCGACTCGTCCGGGCACGGTGCCAGGACGAGGCGAATGGCTTGTGTTGGGAACGGTAGTGTACCGAATCTGATTTCAACGGCGAAAGGCGATCCGCGCGTTTCCGGGAGCCTCGTCGCCCCCAGGGAAGGCTACGCGCGATACTCGGGATGTTGCTGGACGAAGGCGGCGATTTTCTCCTTCGCGGTCTTCTTCACTTCCGCACGCACCTTGCGATCGATGTCGATCGGCACATCTCGTCGCAACACCTTTTCCAGCATTCCCTCCAAACAGTCGAACAAGTGGATCGCTTTTCCCTTTAGGCCCATCGCCTGTTCAAACCAGACCCAGAAATCGCAATCGTCGGAATGCTTGCGAATCAATCCCCCCTCGAATTCGAAGGTGGCGTGGACCTTGTTGTGAACCGGGTTGGGATGCGAGTCGGGTTTCGCACGGAATTCGTAGTCACACTCCCAGTCGGCTTTCCAGTGCCCGTTTTCAAAGCGAACGTTCTCGTATGTGACGGCGATCCCCTTCGACACGATCATGTGCCACATCGCGGCAACTTCCTTGCCGCGAACATCGAATCCAACGTCGTCGAATTCCACTTCCGGATGCAGGCAACCCTGCATGCCGCGATAGTCTCCGTTGCGAAAACAGTCGTAAAACCGAACCAGCGTCCGGCGATTGAATTCCTCGAGACTCGGCTCCTCCCGAGAAGTGTCCGTTTTCTCGTGACGGGTGGTCGAACTGTCGACGTAGGTGTCGCGTCGAGCCAGGTTGAGGCTCCCCAAGGGCTGGTGTTCGCGCAACGTGCGCCACGGAGTGAACGACAACGCCTGTTCGAGCTTCTCGCAGTCTTCCGGCGGAAAATCCTGTGGCGGAATCGTGATTGTCGCCAGAATGACCTTTTCGTGCGAATTCCAGACGGCGGTTCCGTCGTCAATCGGCATGGAACCGGGATCCACCTGAACCTCGACACCAAATTCGAACTTGGCCGACCGACGGTCTTTGGAGAGAACCTGGCGCATGGCGTCGGAGAGCAGATTCTTCGCGTTTCCATCGCCGGGAACGGTCGGGTGAGTCTCGACCGACTTCGCGAAGTACTTCACCACGTGTTCACCCAACCCATACGGGGTCTGGCTGAAATAATCGAGCGCCAACGGAGAATTCGCGGTCTTGAAGAATTCGCGAACGATGGGAAAGGCGGCCACGAGTTGGGCCCCCTGTTGCCGCGCCAGTTGCGCAAGTTCCGCGGCGGTTTTTCCCTGTTCTTTCGCCTGGCGCATTTCCATTCCCTGGGCACCGCGCATTCCAATAAACTGCAGAAATTGGGCGGCGTCTTTGGCGAAGAACACCGGGTGATCCGTCAACACGAAATCGAGCGTTGTCGCGTCCGCTTCGCCCGGGGCCAGTTTTTCTCCGGGGACCTCCAACAGCTTGATTGCCATTCCGTGTACGTCGGGCACGGCGTCATTGGTTTCCCGGCCGTTCGAAAAACGGATCCAGGCAGCGTGGCACTGCGCCTTCGCAAAGAGGCCAATGCGATATTTCTCGGGAACTTCTTGAACCTGAAAAGTCGCCTGGACGACCCCGTGTCCCTTAGGGTGCTGACTGCGCAGTTTGACGTCAAGGGAATGATGAAGCTGCTTCATTCCCGCTTGGATCTTTTGGAAAACGACAGCTTGTTCAGCTTCAGTCAGGGGAGCCATTGAAAGATCCTGGTGAGATTGTGTCATTGTCCGAGCGGTCCGGACAAAATCGTGGGAAACAGGTTTCGGGTTGGAATGGAGCTGACGTCCTGAACACTAAAGGCCGGTTGCCCCTCAAACCGGACGGAAATTCTGGATTTTTCTCGTCACAACTCTGTTTCTCCCTTAACCAAACGGAAAGGGGGTAAAACCAATCAGGATGAAGGCCAGCGTCAGACAGCCAAGGAAAAACCGGACCGGCCCAAGCCGAACCGAATCGTCGGCCGTTGGCGGGTGGACCACCCCCGTGAACCAGAGCAAGCCCAGGATCACCGACCAGGCCATCAGCCGTTTATCGAAAAACAGCGTGCCCAAGATCACGACCGCCAGCAGGAAACTGTAGATCGAACGGGAGAGACGCGGCCCGTTCCGCGGAGTCAGGCAATACAGAATGTGGCCGCCGTCGAGTTGTCCGATTGGCAGCAGATTGAGCGCGGTGATAAAGAACCCGACCCAGCCCGCGAACAACTGGGGGCTGAAATAGAAACTGTAGCCGGGCGGAGGCGGTTCCCGCAGCCAATGGAGCATCCAGTGCAGAATCAAGGGGATGCCGACTTTCGTATCGTGCGGACTCGACAAGTAAGGATGGATTGGGGAATTCAGGATTCCCCAGATCGCGAGCGGCACCGCGACGACAAGCCCCGCCAGTGGACCGCTGATGGCGATGTCAAACATCTGGCGGCGGTCGGCATTGCTCCCACGCTGCAGGATGACTGCCCCCATGGTGCCAAACGGGCTGATCGGCATGGGGATGAACAGCGGTGGAGAGGCTTCGACACCATATCTGCGGGTCTGCAGATAGTGTCCCATTTCGTGGGCCAGCAAGATCGCCATCACACAGACCGAATAGATGATTCCGTCCTGGTAATAATGTGTTTTCGACGCGATCTCTTGCCATTGGTTCGTTACGGGATTCTGAACGATTTGCCACTGAAATGACTCGGCTCCTCGATAGAACGTGGTGGCACAGGTGGCCAGAAACAGCAGGATCGGCCACTTCCATTGCGGAGGACGCGGGGGCACTCGCAAGTCGGGATACGACTCGCCCCGGGGGATGACGATGGGATCCCGAGTGTGAATCACTGACCCCGCCTCGGCCGATTCCGGTCGATCGTGCTGAATAGAGTCGCTGGACGCGGAGGATCCCGGTTTCGGTGTATGGGACATGTGTCAACGTTTCAAAGACGCCGCCGGCCGGTGCCGCCACGTCAATTTGCGGGGTCGGCTGCGACGACGGGGGTGTGTTTCGATTTTGGGGGTCCGCGATCGATTCATCGTCAGATCGTGGAATTCCCATCGGCAGACTGATAGAACAATCCTCAGATCAGCACAACCGACGTCGCCTGACCGAAGATGCCGACGAACGTGATTCGTCGGATCGACCCAGACATTGTACGCGGAGGGAAAACGGAATGTTCGGCCTGTTCGGCGGAAAAGACTGGAATGTCATCGGGATCATCTTCGAGCGACCGGATCTGTACCGGGTGAATGGCAACCGGGGCAAAGGGGGGGACGCCAAGTCAATTCGCGACGCCGTCAAGGGTCACGCGCGAACCATTTTCTGGTGCGTTTTCGATCAGAAAGGGGCGTTTCTGGAAGGAGAACAGGGCCAGGGAGCGAATCACATTCCCCCGCAAATCGTGCAGCGACTCGTCCGAGAGGTCGCGACGAACCCCACCGTGCGGGAAGTGCTGGCGGTGCTGGAGAAAGGGAAGGAGTCCAAGATTTCGAAGCAGTTGGCGTGGACCGGTTATCCCCCCAAGCCGGACCATAGCAAGCCGGTTTAGAGGCCTGATGTCATCGCGCGGGGGCTGGTAATGGTTTGTCGCGCGGGTTCAGGGAGCTGACGCTCCCCGCTCGCCAGTTTGGGACGAGGTGCCTGATGTCGCGTTGGATCTTCGTTTGCCTTTGCTGGATGCCGTTGTTCGCACTGGGGGACGAACCCCAGCCGTCCACGGTCGACACTTCGCGGGGCGACCGGCAACTGGAAGCGTACTTCCGCGCCGAGACGGCTCGGCTGGCGGGAAGCTGCCTCACCGATATCAAGACGCTGGACGACTGGACCGGTCGCCGCGAGGAGCTGCGCCGGCAATTGCGGGAAATGCTGGGACTCGATCCGCTCCCGGCCCGAACGCCGCTCGCGGCGACCGTCACCGGGACGATTGATCATCCCGAATTCACTGTCGAGAAACTGCACTACCAGTCAAGCCCCGGACTGTATGTCACGGGGAATCTGTACATTCCCAAAGGTCTGACCTCCCCTGCCCCGACCATCCTTTACGTCTGCGGCCATTCCAGGCAGAAGGAAGGGAACATCAGCTTTGGCAACAAAGCGGGTTATCAGCACCACGGGGCGTGGTACGCCCGGAACGGCTACGTTTGTCTCACGATCGATACGATTCAACTGGGAGAAATCGAAGGCTTCCACCATGGGACGCACAACCTCAACCAATGGTGGTGGAACGCCCGCGGGTACACTCCCGCAGGGGTGGAAGCGTGGAACGGGATGCGGGGAATCGACTACCTGCAAACGCGTCCAGAGGTCGACCCGGCTCGAATCGGTGTGACGGGCCGGTCGGGGGGCGGGGCATATTCCTGGTGGATCGCCGCCCTGGACGAGCGAGTTCAGGCCGCCGTTCCGGTCGCCGGCATCACCGATCTCGAAAACCATGTGGTCGATGGTGTGGTTGACGGACACTGCGACTGTATGTTTCAGGTCAACACTTACCGCTGGGATTTCGCCCAGGTCGCCGCCCTGGTCGCTCCGCGCCCACTGTTGATCTCGAATACCGACAAAGACACGATCTTCCCGCTGGAAGGAGTGGTTCGCGTTAACGAGAAAGTCCGGCGCATCTATCGGCTGTATGGTGCCGAGAAAAACCTCGGACTGCAGATCACCGAAGGACCGCATCTCGACACGCAGGAACTGCACATCCACTCGTTCCGCTGGTTCAACCGGTTTCTGAAAAACGACCCGCAGTCGCTGGTCGAAAAGACCGCCGTCAAACTCTTCGCACCGGCGCAATTGCGGGTGTTCGACATGCTGCCCGCCGACGAAATCGTGACCCGGGTCGCCGAATCGTTCGTGCCCGCGGCCCCACCACCGACATTGCCCGTCTCCGCATCCACTTGGGGCGACCGGCGTGACAAAGTCCTCGCCGACCTGCGAGAGAAGTCATTTCGTGGGTGGCCCATGGCCGACGCCGTTCCCCCGGCGCCGACGGTCACGCCGGCCTTCGATGTGGAGCGCGATGGAATTCACCTCCTGGCGTTTGACTTCGAAAGCCAGCCGCATGTCCCCCTGCGGCTGTACGTCGCGGGTCGCGCGGGGCTGAAACCGGCGGACCTCGATCTGGTGGTTCTCAACGTCGTCGACGCGACCGGTTGGAGTGAGTTTCTCGCCGGCATGCGGCACGCGTTCGCCGACCAGTTTCGCGATGAGCCACCTGGCGAGCCGAACCCGAAAACGTTCGAGGACAATCGGAAAATGTTTGAAACGTTTCGGTGGGGGATGGCGTGGGTCGCGCCGCGGGGCATCGGACCGGGGGCCTGGAATCCTGCCGAGCGGAAGCAGAACGGCATCCGCCGCCGGTTCCAGTTGCTGGGCCAGACAGTCGACGGGATGCGAGTGTGGGATACACGTCGCGCGCTGCAGTCACTGCGGCAGGTCGAGGGAATGAAGTCCCGTCCGATCTGGTTGCAGGGGGAGCGCGAAATGGCGGGGTTGGCACTGTACGCGTCGCTCTTCGAACCCGAGATCGCCCGGATCGACTTGTGGCGGTTGCCGACGACGCATCGAAACGGCCCCGATTTCCTCAATGTCCTGCGAGTCTGCGATACTCCCCTCGCCCTGACGATCGCCGCCGAGCGGACACCGGTGAGAATCTACCAGACCAATCTCGAAGGCTGGGAATTTCCCGTGGGAGTCGCCAATTCGCTGGGCTGGCCTGAGAAACAGATCCAGCTTCGCAAGATCCCGGACTGAGATGTTCTCATTCCTTCTTTTCAATGACCGTCAACCAGGCGACATCCGTCGTCGCTCCCAGTCGGGCGGGAGTCCGGGCGGCCCGTGCCAGCTCTTTCGGCTGCGCCGCAGTGCCGACCACTCTGACCGGTCCTGAAAAAGCCGGCCCTGCCGCGGTCAATGCAAGCTTCACTTCGGCCGCTGTCGGCCCCGTCGGTTCAGAGACTACGGGAGGGCAGGTGACGCCTTCGGGCAGATTCGGAATCTGAATGGTGATCGGTCCGACCGCTCCCCCCGGACCGGCGCGACGTACGATTTTGACGGCGACCTCGGTCGGCTTGCCCGGTTCGATGGTCACGGTGTCGGAGGTCAGATTCAGTTCGAAGTCGGGTTGTTCGAGCCGCACACTCAACCGATACGCGCAGCGATCTCCTCCCTGTTCATAGCGGTCGCGGACCACGAATTTGTACTCGCCATCGTGGGCCGCTGTGTGCGAAACGGCGGAATCCTGGGTGGCCCCAATGTCGTCCACCTCGGCGACTTTCGCGCCGGTCGGATCGAGCAGCAGCAACACCGGATCGACCAGCAGATTCAAACTGCGCGATTCAACGGAAGCGACGAACGTCTGGCCTTTTTGCAGCGTGACTTTGTGAACGTCGCGCTGTCCCTTCGTTTTCAGCCAGCCGGTCACCGTTGACGACGGGGCGAGCGGAGCCGCGTCGGCCGTCATCACGGTCGGCACGGAGGCATGGGGAACGATTCGCACCCGGGCCGAGTTGGCGAAACCCGGCGCGAACACAATTCCCAACCGCGAGTCCGCCGAGTTCCGCAACTCGTCAATCGGTTCGTACTCGGGAAACCCCGCCAGGCGTTCTCCTCCCAACGCAACGACGGGCAACCGCGTGCCTGCGGGGATGTTCCAGCCGACCACTTCGACCGTTTGTGGTTCGTTGGGCTTGTCGGCCGTCGGCGCGGAAACCGCCAGCGGGATCGCGTGAGTGATGTACGGACCGGTGGTCAACGTCATGCGGTACACGAAATTCGCGCCGCCAACGAATGCGATGCTGGTCCCCGGTGCCGAGGGAAAAGCGAACAGCCGGGCGATGTAAATTCCGTCGCGGGGAGCGGTATACGCAAGACGGGGATCGAGCTGCACATCGTCATTATTTTCGGCGACAACCGTCCCATTGGGAGTGACAATCTGCAGCATCGCGTCCATCGGGGAGCCCAGCGCGGTGTTGGCATCGACGGCGGCGACCAGCGTTTGTCCCGCCTTGAGAGGAACAGCGAACGAATCGACATCCGCCCCCTCGAGAACTCCATTGACGATGAACGAGGACTCGGGGAGTTTCTGCGCGGTCTTGGGTGAGTTGTTCGGCTCGACCTCAGCGATTTCAGGAAGGTTGTCGATTTGAAACGGAAATGTCGCCGACGCTCCCTCGGCGTTGTACAACCGAACCCAGACCCGATCGGTCGGCAGGTCGGCGGGAATTGTGATTTCGATCTTGCCCGAGTCGGCGGTGGGAACCGCTTCGACACCGGGGGCCGAAACCTTGACGGGCCAGGTGAACGCACCCGAAGCGGTGACGGTCACTTTGGTTCCCCGCTGCCCCCCGGCGGGAACCATGTGCGACAATGTGGGGGGGGCGGCGAGAGCCGAACCGGCGGCCGCGAGAGCGAAACAAACGGCAACGAATCGTCCCGCCAATCGAGTTGCGGTTGCCGATCGGGAATCTGCGGCTTCCGGGCCAGAATCGACGATTGGCAACGGACAAGAGAGTGACCGATCAGACATCACAGCGGGTCTCTGGAAGTGAATGATTTCGGACCACGGAGTTTCGAAGCCCGCCAAGACTCCGCGTCGGATCCACGAATCGAAGTCTACCAATCGGACAGAACGCGACACAACGCCCGCCGAAAGCTCGCTTGGAGAGCCGCAGGTTCAGGTATCGGACCCGTCCGGTTTCAACGCACCGGAGTGGCGCGAGTCACTGTCGGGAGTTTCTTGACAGGCCGTTCGGGGGGGCGACGCGCTTCGGGAGTGGTCATCCACACCCCCGAACCCATGAGAAAACAAAACAGGCAAAACAAAGCGTTCCAATAGTGAACCGTCGAGCCGGCGACGCTCAGCCCGACCAGACAGGTGATCCAGCCGGTCCGGCAATAGGCGATCTGTTTGGAGGGATAACGGGTGATGCCGATTTGAACCGCGACGATGATCAACGCGCCGGCGAGCGCCGCCATCGAAGGGATTCCGTATCGGACGGCGGTCGCCAGCCAGAAATTGTCCATGCTCCCGCTCACCATCCAGGAAGGCCGTTCCCAGTCCCCCAGCCCGATCCCCAAAATCGGGTGTTTCATCGAAGCGGCGCTGCCGAATTCCCAAATCCGAATCCGGTTGTAACCGGTCCCCGGGCTGAACGTGAAATACGTGAGGAACACCTTCACGGGGCTGCGGTTCGAACTGAGGCTGATGATCGACCAGATCACCCCCATGATCCCCCCCAGTATGCTCCACCGCCTGGCGATCGAGGCGGTCGCAAGATCATAGCCCGCGAGCGCGATCTGGAACCCCAGCGCGGAAAATGCACCGGCGGAGAGCGAAAAGAAGCAGGCGAACACGGTGATCCCCGCCCGAAGCCAGGGGATCTTTTTCACCTTGTCGGCCGGTCGGACGTAGAACGCCAGTCCAAACGAAGAAGCACAAAAGATGCCATACAGAATCGGGTGATCAAACGACGCGTACGCGCGATGCAGCCCCATGCGGGGTTCAATGAACGGGAGGGGGGGGCCTCGCAGAATCTGGCGGGAGATCTCGCGAATAAAGTGCTGCCCCGTCACCGCTTCCACAAACGCGATGCCCGACATCACGGTCACCACCTTGACCATCAGTTGGCACATCGCCTCGAACTGTGTGACGTTGCGCAGGAAGCAGCGGGCGACCAGATACGCCCCCAGCGCCTCGATGAAGTAGATGCCCCCCGACTCCATCCCCTGACCCAACCCCGCGTATTTCACCAGAGCCACTACCACCCAGACCGAGTGGAAGATCATCAGGTAGTCGGCGATGTGGATCTTGCCGAATTTGCCCGTGAACAGCCCGGACATGCACGGCACAATGTTCCACATCAGCACAGCGCGATAGGCGGAAATGCGCAGTCCACCTGCGTTGATCGACGCCTCGGGGGGAGTCGCCAGGGCGAGGATGAACAGAGTGACGGGCCAGGCCAGCACCCGCGGATCTCCGCGTTTACGTGTCGCCGCTCCCATAGCGACCCGTCCTCACTTGGTACTCGGGGAAGATTCGGGCGATTCACCCTCGGTGATTTCTCGGTCGGGCAGCGTTTTCGCCCCTTCGGAATCCCGCAACCGCTTGCGGAACACGCGAGTAAATGTCCCCCAGACCGACTGCGCCTTTTCCTTAAGCCCCAATCGCTTCAGCCAGTTGGAAAACAGCGTGATCCCCGGGAACCGCGGAGCCGACACTCCCGTCAGGCGCAAGGCGAACGAGCGTCCCCAAACCGATGCTTGCGTCCTCAACAGGTGTTTTTGAGACGCTTCGAGAACCCACGGCTCGCAGCGTTCGATTTCAAGGTATCCCGCGTCTCGGGCGGCCTGTAGCCACGCGCGGCCCCGTTCGGTCCGCACCAGGATCAGCGACCGCCCCGCTTCTTCCGGTCCGACCGGTCGGTACCACGGATCTCCCACCGACAGGTCGGCATGCTCGCCCGTGTGATCGGCGCACACTTGGCAACGCCACTGCCGGTGCTTCTGCAAAATGTTCCCCCAGCCGTCGGCGTACGAGATCGACCGGGTGACCCGTTCTCCCGTCTCCGCGGATTTCCAGCTCGCAGTGATCTCCCCTGGCCAACCCTCGCCCCGATACCGTATGTCGTCGACCCGGGCGGGATCGTCGGCACCCAGTTTGCGAACCAGTTCCACGGTTCCCGAGTTGGCGGGAGTGCCGGCACAGAAAATCGCGATGCGCAAGCCGATGTTTCGTTCCAGACCCGGACGCAGCGCCATCGCCCGCGTGGTCGAAGCGACATCGCACGGCTTCCCGATAAACACGCACGGACCGGGAGCCTGCTCGATCTGTCCCAGTTCTTCACAGGGACTCGCGGGCGCGTATCGGGAACCGGCCCCAGCCAGCAGCGACGCCCGATCGCGACTGAGAACCGCGTGATTGAGTAACGGTGCGTCGCGCCGGGCCTGCACGTGCAGCGCACCGTATTGGCCCCCTTTCTCCACACCATACAGCGCGAGCGCCGTCACCGCCCCACCGCTGGAGCCGCGGTGCCGAATCTCGTCATCCGTGGAGTACCCTTCCCAGACCTCCAGCACCGGTCCCCAGACCGGATCGAGTTCTGCGATTCCGCCGGTCGCGAGTTTGGGACGTTCGGGCCAGGCGGCTCCCGAGCATGCCTGCGCTGTGGACGCCGCTTCCGGCGATTCCCCCGCGCGGCTCGGCCTGCGGCCGTGAGCCACCGTATCCACCATTTTCAACTGGTCGGGAGCCAAATACGCACACGCCCCGCAACCGTGGCAGAGGTGATTGTCGACAATCTCGAGGATTTTGGATCCCTGGGAATCCATGGTTAGCTTTCGACGGGAAGTGATGCGTTGGGGGCGACTGGGGGTGCGGCTGCTGGCTTGCGATACAATCGCCACGTCTGTTGTACCATCCACAGCAGGCAGAACAATGCAGCGCCCGCCGCCAGCCAGCGTCCCACGGGAAACCGCTCGCCGGCGTAACTGCTCAATAACCCCGCGGTCGGCGCGCGGTCCGGCGGCGCTCGTCGCAGGCGTCGATTGAGTGCGCGAGTTTACGGAGGTGGAGAAGTTGCCTCAGGCCGCTGCCATTATCCGGTCTCGGGTGCGGGGGTCGCAGTCGCTT